>NZ_MAQZ01000087.1:0-22438 GCF_001756285.1 Frankia sp. CgMI4 | reverse complement strand
CCTCCCGGCTGACCCCGACCCCCGAGACCCCAGCGGAGTGCCCCACGGTCACGCCGCCCACGATCATGCCCCAACGGGATTTCCGAATACGTACCCGCCGCCAGGACGCGGGCCATCCTGACCATGAAGTTCCGGTTGGCCCGCATGGACGTGGGTAGGTTGGGCATACTCCTGGTGAACTCCGCGGCCGCAGCCCGGTCCGCCGGGAAGTTTTCCTTGCCGCCGAGTATGTAGTCGTAGACCCGCGCCGAGTGCGGAACGTCGCTCTTCAGGTCGACGTTCGGCGGCGCCCAGTCCGGCACCACCGAGCCGTGGGTCCACCCGGCGTTGTCACCTTTGGCCACGACTCCCCCTAGCTCTGACAGCGCCCATACACAGACGCACTGATTATTTCTCCCAGACTCTCCCATGACCCCGTAATGGCGGCATCGGATGGGGTCGGGGAGTGACGTCCTCGGGGAGTGTTGCCTCCTGGGATCCTGGGCATGCCTGGCCCCCTCGGCCCGCCTTCGGCCGCCCCGGGCTCCGGGGGCGGACACCGGATGGAGATCATCGTCTCGTGAGCACCGAGCTGATCGATCTGTCGGTACCCATCGTGACCGGCATGCCCGTCTACCCGGGGGATCCCGAGGTCGACGTGTCACCGGCACTGACCACGGCCRAGTCCGGYGTCAACGTGCAGCGCCTGCACCTGGGATCACAGACGGGCACGCATGTCGACGCCCCCTTCCACATCGACGACTCGCTGCCCAGGCTTGACGAGGTTCCGCTTCAACGTTTCACCGGACCCGCGGTTCTGCTGGACGCGCGGGGCTACGGTCCACAGGCGGCGATCGGCCCGGAGGTGCTATCAGGCCCCTTTACCCGCCCGTTTCCTCACGATGTCGTCGTCCTCATCGTCACAGGATGGTCCGTCCACTGGGGCCACGACGGGTACCTACGACATCCCTATCTCGCGCCGGACACCGCGCGGGCCCTCGTCAACGCGGGTGTCCGGACGGTCGGTATCGATGCGCTCAGCGTTGATCGAACACCCGGACCGGGCCAGGATGTCAGTCTCGCGGCCCACCGGATTCTGGGTGGGGCCGGTGCCGTCATCGTAGAGAACCTGACCAGTCTCGATCGACTTCTCACCGCCCGGGCGAACGGACGGCMCATCCACATCGTCCTGTTCCCGATTCCGCTCGCCGGAGCCGACGGTGCCCCGGTCCGGGCAGTCGCAAGCGTCGGCCCCGCGGATCAGCTCCCCACCGCGTGCCGTCGCAGCAGCGGGTCGAGTTCGCCGGACGTGTCCCCCACGACGTTCCCGCCCGCCGGTGACGCATCGGCCGTCGGCCCGGCCGGCGTCGCCGTACCCGAGGGCATGATCCCGGTGGGAGCCACCAGCCCACCGTGCGTCCCCGGGGGGTTCACCTGTACCCGGCCGGGACGTGAGGTGGTCGAGCGCGTGCCCACGCGGGGCGCGGACCGGATGGCCGGCCGGGCCGAGGCCACGTCCACACCGACGACACCGTCCACACCGACAACACCGTCCACACCGACAACACCGTCCACACCGTCCACACCGGTCTCGCCGTAGCCCGTCTCGGGGTACTCGGCGAACCGGGCGAGATCGTCCTCCTCCGCGCCCTCGTCCAGGCCTGGCTGACCAGCCGCCAGAGCGCCGAGGTCGATCGTCTCGGCGCAGGCGATCGCGAGCTCCTCGTCGGTGAGCTCCTCCACCGGCTGCTGGCCAACCCGCTCCTCCAGGGAGTCCGGTCCCGGCTGACGCTGCCGGTAGGCGAAGGAGGACCCGATCGGGGGCCGTCGGCGCCGGGCGGCCCGCTCGGCCTCGATCCGCCGGTCCATCGCCGCACGCGCGGTGGCCAGCCGCCGCTCAGTCTGCGCCGACCGGCGAAGATGAACGAGGTACGCGCCGAGTACGGCATCAACGAGGAACTGCCCGGCGATCCACAGCCCGCCGAGGACGGCGGCCAGCACGATGCTCACCGCAAGCAGGACGAGCAGGACGAGCAGGCGCTGCCGACGCACCCGCATCAGGGCGGCACGCTCGGCGTCCGCCCGACGCTCGGGACCGCGCGCAGGAACATCCACCCGCGGATCGTCGGGGTGCGCACCCGACCACCGTGGGCGGCCGGGGCACCCGTCCTCCGAGCCCCCGCCCTCCGGATCCTCGCCAGCAGACCCGCCACCGGATAGCAACGCGCCACCGGTCGAAGCGTCCTCGACGATCGGCGTGCCGGCCGCGATGGGCATCCCGGGGACGACCGGCTGCCCGCCGGGGGCTCCGGCCTCCCGGGACGGCTCGGCGGACACCGAATCCCCGAGCTCCGCGAGGTCGACCGGTCCATCGAAGAATTCCGCGTGCGACATTCCCGTTCCTCCCACGGTGAAGACGCCGCCATGATCGCCGCCGAAACGATCGACGACGGCACCGCCCCGGCCGGGCGGCCGTCGGGAGAGCACCCGCATCGCAACCGTGAAACGCTCGGTGGACCGCTGCTGCGCCGTCGTGTCGTGACGGCGCAGCCACATCGGGATCAGCACGAACCCCCAGACCGCGACGATCGCCACCCAGATCAACGCGCTCATCGGATCACACCTGCACGACCCTGGTCGCTCCCATCATCGACCACCATGATCCCGCCCGCCCCCATACTCCCACCCGCTCCTGTGGTTACGTTGTCAATCTCGCGGGATCTGTGGTCTCCGTGGTGTTCGCCGTTATCGGGGGGAGGGAACGCCGCGGGAAACGCGTCCCACCCACCACCCACTGGATGCGCACCATCCGCGGCGAGCGCGGCGGGTGCGGGCGCTCTGACCATGAGGAGCCTCTTCTCGACACCAACGATTGCGATTTCGTAGTCGACGCTAGTGAGCGAAATCCACGTGGTCACCGACCCGGAGCCCGCGTRTCGCATCCGCAACCGGATGGGCGATGGTGGATGTGTGGTYGTCAAAACGCACCGTGGCACCCCACCAGAACCGCGCATGGCCTATGGAAGCCCTCGTAGAGAGCATCGGCATCCGGTCAGGACCTTCACTTTGTCACCGGATTGAGATCCGGAACGACGGGCGGTGACTAGAAGGGACTACATCCGGTAACCGACACCGTCCCGGTGGCGGAGTGGAACGTGTCACGCAAGCCATGGATCCAGGCATCGTTCTCAGGCGCGGCGGCACCGTCGGGCACGGCACCGTCCGGGCACGGCACCGTCGGGCGGCGCGRCGGCCGCTCAGGGCCGGCTGTACCGGGTCTCCCGCCAGCGGTGCACCAGGCCCTCGGGGACGTCCTCGGTCGTCAGCGCGAATCCGATGTGGTCGTGGTAGCGGCCGTCGATGGCAAGGAAGTGCCGGTGCAGCCCCTCCTCGCGGAAACCGAGCTTCGCGAGCACCCGCCGGCTCGCGGCGTTCTCCGGGCGCACATTCGCTTCCACCCGGTGCAGCCCGACCGGCCCGAAACAGTGGTCGACGACGAGCGCGAGCGCGGTCGGCGTGATGCCTCGACCGGCGTACTCGCTGTCGATCCAATAGCCGACCTGAGCGCTGTTGAACGCMCCGCGCACGATTGTGGACACGGTCACCTGACCGACGAGCCGCCCCTCGAAGGTGATCGCGAACGGCAACGTGGCGCCGAGCCGGGCCTGCTGGCGCAGGCGGTGCCACATCTGACGGTAGATCGAGRGGGTCTGGCGCTGCGCCCAGGTCTCGCGGACCATCATCACTCCGGGTGGGGTCGCCTCCCACGGCGCCAGCCAGTCGGCGTTGCGCAGCCGCACCTCGACCCACGTGGAGGCGTCACGCAGACGAAGCGGCCGCACCTGGACCCGTCCGTCAGTCAGGACTGCCGGCCAACCCGGAGCTCCCACCGTCGCGCCCTATCCGGCGTCAGCGGCATCGACGGCAGCGGCATCGACGGCAGCGGCAGGGCCCGCGGACCCCGCGGCCGGGTGCCCGTGGTCGTCGGCTCCGCGCAGCTGGGCGACGGCATGACCCACCACCCCGGCCAGCACGCCCAGCCCGTCGCGTACCCCACCGGTCGAGCCGGGCAGATTCACCACCAGGGTGGCGGCGACGGTTCCGACGAGCCCACGGGAGAGCATCGCCGCCGGCACGGTCTCCCGACCCGCCGCGCGCAGCGCCTCAGCGAGTCCGGGCACGGCCCGCTCAATCACCTCGCGCGTCGCCTCGGGGGTGACGTCGCGGGGACCGAGGCCGGTGCCACCGGTGCTCACCACCAGGTCCACTCCGTCGGCGACGGCGGACCGCAGCGCCGCGACGATCTCATCCCGCCCGTCCGGGACGATCGTCGCCGCGCCCACCTCGAAACCGAGCTCGACGAGCCCGGCGACGAGCAACGGGCCCGACCGGTCGGCATAGATCCCTCGGTACGCCCGGTCGGAGACGGTGATGACCCGGGCCCGGGCACCCGCGGGAAGGTGGCGCCTGCCACTCATTCCGCGGACCCCGCGTCCGGCGGGGGGTCGGCATGCCAGTCTCCGGAGCGCCCCCCGGTCTTCGCGATCACTCGCACCCCGGTCAGCTCCGCGGCGGGATCCACCGCCTTGACCATGTCGTGCAGCGTAAGCMCGGCGACGGCGACGGCGGTCAGCGCCTCCATCTCGACGCCGGTCCGGTCCGCCGTCCGGAYGGTGGCCATGATCACCACACCGTCGTCCCGTACGTCCAGCTCGACCGTGACGCCGGAGATCGCGATGGGATGGCAGAGCGGAACGAGATCGGGCGTGCGCTTGGCCCCCATGATCCCTGCGACCCGGGCGACTGCGAGGGCGTCGCCCTTCGGTAGCCCCTGCCCGCGCAGCAGCGCCACAACCTCGGGAACGACCCGCAGCATCCCGGTGGCGGTCGCGGTACGGACGGTGACGTCCTTCGCCGACACGTCGACCATGCGGGCCGCGCCGCGATCGTCGACGTGGGTGAGCCGGGCGGCGGTCACCGGGCCGCCGATCCGGCGGCCCGGGGCACGGCCGCGTTCCCCCGGCCGGCTTCGGCCCGCGGGCCGAAGCCGGCCGGGGAAGCCGGATCCGGGGCATCGACGTCCGCAGTGTCCRCAACCACCCAGGCCATGCCGGAGAGAATGGCCCCCGATGCGTCCGGGAGCAACAACGCCGGCAGCCGGCTGCCCGCCGGCACCTCGGTAACCCCCTCGGGGATGATCAGCAGCGCCTGCGCTCCCGCCAGCGAGGTGAGCTGATGTGACCCCTGCCCGCCGGCCAGATGGGCGACGGTGGYGGGTTCCAGGCGCCTACCGTCCCCGCTCCGCTCCAGCCCCACCCTCGGGAAGGACCTCTTCCCGAGGGGGGAACGCAGGTCGGATCCGACGGTCACGACAATCCGCGGGAGCCCGGTGCCGGCGAGACCGCGCATACGTTGCAGGGCCGGGCGGACGAACAGCTCGAACGAGATGAGGGCGCTGACCGGGTTCCCCGGCAACGTGAAGACGGGCACACCGTCGACCAGGCCGAAACCCTGCGGCTTGYCCGGCTGCATCGCGACCCGATCGAACCGGACAGTCCCGGTCCGCGCGAGCACCTCCTTGACGACGTCATATGCCCCGACGCTGACGCCACCGGTCGTCACCACAGCATCCACGTCGGGAAGCACCCCGTGCAGGGCTGCTGCGAAGGCGTCCGGCTCGTCGGGCACCCCGGCCAGGCGGCGTACCACCGCGCCGGCCTCCCGTGCCGCGGCGGCGATGCCATGGCTGTTCGAGTCGACGATCTGCCCGGCGCCCAGCGGTGTACCGACCTCGACAAGCTCGGTCCCGGTGGACAGCACCGCCACCCGCGGCCGGGGATGCACCGGCGGGCAGGCCACGTTGACCGCGGCGAGCAGGCTGATCTGCGCGGAGCCGATGATCGTCCCGGCGGGGAGCACCAGGGCGCCCGGGGCGACGTCCTCCCCCGTCCGGCGGATGTGCAGGCCACGGCGCGGCGCCCGCTGGACCGCAACGGTCCGGCGGCCACCGTCGGTCCACTCGAGCTGGACGACCGTATCCGCTCCCGGGGGCAGCGGGGCCCCGGTCATGATGCGTACCGCGGCGCCGGGGAGCAGYGCGGCCGGCGAACCCGGACCCGCGGGGACGTCGCCGATGACCGGTAGGGAGACGGGAGTGGCCGCCGACGCCTCGGCCACGTCGGCGGCCCGGACGGCGTACCCGTCCATGGCCGAGTTGTCGAACCCGGGAAGCGCGACCGTCGCCCGGACGTCCGCGGCGAGCACGCATCCGTGCGCCTCGTCCAGCCTGGCCTGCCGAGCGCGGGTCGGCCGCACCGTAGCCAGGATCCGCTCGAGGTGTTCATCCACCGAAGTCATGGGCGCCCGTCCAATTCTCTGCCCTTCGATGCACCACTCGTCGCACGCCGGGTCCGGCATCACCCAGGCTACGGCCGTCGAAGCCCGGACATCTCTTACCCGCAGTTACCTTCAGGTATTACCCGCAGTTACCTTCAGGTATTACCCGCAGTTACCTTCAGGTATTACCCGCAGTTACCTTCAGGTAGCTCCAGCGGTCGGGGCGGGGGGCGTCCGCTCCGGGCCTCCCGCTCTGGGCCTCCCAGTCCGAACGGCATGCCGCGACCGCCGGGCGCTGGCCGGTTCCGGGAGCGTTCCGGTCCTTGCCGGAGTCGTCACCGGAGTCGTCACCGGAGCCGTCAAGGCCTACCCGAAGAGAAGCCGGCACATCCCGGCACCCTCAGGCGATGAAGCGGATAAATTTAAGCAATATGGATAAATCAGGACAATGCTGCCTTCGGACCACCGGACGCGACATACTCCTCGATCCACGGGTACAGCTCGGGGCCAAGGTCGGCGCGCTCGCACGCGAGCCGGATGACGGCCTTCAGGTAGTCCACCCGGTCACCGGTGTCGTACCGCCGACCCGTGAAGATCACCCCGTGCACGGGCTCGGCGGCAGTGTCGGTGCCGGCGTCCCCCGCGGCACCGGCCGGTTCGACCGCCCGTAGCGCCARGATCCGCAGGGCGTCGGTGAGCTGGATCTCCCCGCCCCGTCCCGGCTCGGTCCGCCGCAGGACGTCGAAGATCGTCGGCGAGAGGATGTACCGCCCGATGATCGCCAGATTGCTCGGGGCCTGCGCGACCGGTGGCTTCTCGACCAGGTCACGGATCCGCACGATCCCGTACCGGTCGTCGGCACTGCCGGTGCCGGCACTGGTGCCGACGGACTCCACCGTGGCGACGCCGTAGAGGGAGACCTGGTCCTCGGGCACCTCCATCAGGGCGATGACGCTGCCCCCGAAGCGGCGCTGCACGGCAAGCATCTCCTCGAGCAGCAGGTCCCGCTCGTCGATGAGATCGTCACCGAGGAGGACAGCGAACGGCTCGTTTCCCACGTGCGCCGCCGCGCAGAGCACGGCATGACCGAGCCCACGCGGCGACTGCTGGCGGACCGAGTGGACCTCGGCCAGTTCCGCCGACACCCGGACCCGACGGAGACGAAGATCGTCACCCTTCCGTTCGAGGGCCGCCTCGATGTCCGCCTCACGATCGAAATGATCCTCGATCGCCTTTTTCGTGCGGCTTGTGACAAGCAGGACATCGCGCAGGCCGGCGCGGGACGCCTCCTCGACGACGTATTCGATAGCCGGCCTGTCGACGACCGGCAGCATCTCCTTGGGGACGGCCTTCGTCGCCGGCAGGAAGCGGGTCCCCAGACCCGCGGCTGGAATGACCGCCTTCGTTACTGGCATAGCCGAAACCTTAGTCGGGTCCGTGGACAYGGGCACCGTCCACGGCCCCAGCACAGGCAATGCACAGCTCACGGCGGCCGCCGGTCCCGCCCGCCGCCCGCCCGGACATGCGCCGCGGGTCCGAGAACGAGCCCGCGGCACTCCGTGCCACCCGGTCCACCACCGACAACACCCCTACCGGTAACTGACAACACCTCCACCRACAATCGACAAATCACCATCAGTAACTATGGGTGCCACAATTGGTAACCTGCGCTCCCTCCGCCCGACATCACGCCCACGTTCGCGTGCCGTATGCCGCGGCAACCCCCCGCTGGCGGCCAACCTGCGGGAGGCTGTCGGTGTGCAGTGGAATGACCGGCCTCCGGGTGATCTCGACGAAGAGCTCACCGTCGAGCTGACGATCCGTCCGCATCCCGGACCGGTGTCCGGACGCGGGAGTCGGCCAGCGGACCCGGGGCGTGCCCGCCCCCGCCACGACGGTGTCGACCGAACCCCCGGCACCGGCCCCGAGGCCGGCGGCGGCTCCGGGCAGATCGCACCCGCCCTAGTCGGCGGCGCGTCGGCGCTGGGTGAGACGAGCGAGGCAGGCGAGGCCAAGGCTCGCCTGCGGGCCCGGCTACTGGTACAGCGCCGCGCATCCGTGGCCCTGCGTCGGGGCTCGCTGTCCAGGTCGGATGCGTCCCGACTGGCCAACCGCATCCAGCGGCTGCCCGAGGTGGAGGCCGYGCGGTGCGTGGCGGCGTATGTGGGGCTGCCCGGCGAGCCGGACACCGCCGAACTGCTCGATCGACTGCTGGCTCGCGGAGTGCGGGTGCTGTTGCCCGCCCTACGCGCCGATCTCGATCTGGACTTCCGGGAGCACGTCGGAACACTGGTGCCCGGCGCGCTGGGTACCCGCGAACCACCGGCGGCGGCACCCCGTGGGGTTCTCGCCGAGGCCGACGTGGTGATCATCCCGGCGCTCGCGGTCGACCGGACGGGCCGGCGTCTGGGGCGCGGTGGGGGCTCCTATGACCGGGTGCTGGCCCGGGTGGGCGCCGACGTTCCGGTGATCGCCGTCCTGCACGACCAAGAGGTTCTGGATGAGATCCCCATGGAGTCCCACGATCACAACGTGAAGATCATCATCACGCCGAGTCGTACGCTACGGTGCGAACCAACCGATGGCACCGGGGAACATCTCGGGCCCTCTACAAGCTAAAGTTGGCAGTCTCCACGTCAGAGTGCCAACTCCGGGAGGAGCACGTGCCTACCTACCAGTACCGCTGCACCGACTGCGGGCGTGACCTTGAGGCCGTACAGAGCTTCAGCGACGTATCACTGACGGAGTGCCCGGCCTGCGCCGGACGACTTCGTAAAGTGTTCGGTTCGGTGGGCGTGGTGTTCAAGGGCAGCGGCTTCTACAAGAACGACAGCCGGTCCAACTCCTCCGGCGGGTCCACGCAGCACCGCCCCAAGGACGTCGGCGACGCCACGGCCACGGGTGGCAGCAGCGAGGCGACATCCGGGGGGAGCACCAACAGCTCCGTCAGCTCGGACTCGTCGTCCTCSACCTCGTCGGGCGGCACCGCCACGGCCTCCTCGACGACGTCGACTCCGGCCTCCAGCACCGCGGCGGCCTGACCAGCCGCTGGATCCGCCCAAGGCGTCCGGGCATCTCGGCCTGGACGCCTTTGGCATGCCCGGACACCGAGCACCCAGCTCCTCCCCGCCGCGGCTCACCCACCGGCCCCCGGATGCGGTAACCGGGAGATGCCGGCGAGGGTTTCCAGATCTTGCGTCACACCATGACCTTGGAAGCCATCTCTTCAGGCCCGGCTACGGCC
This sequence comes from Frankia sp. CgMI4, assembly GCF_001756285.1. Lineage (NCBI taxonomy): Bacteria > Bacillati > Actinomycetota > Actinomycetes > Frankiales > Frankiaceae > Frankia > Frankia sp. CgMI4. The sequence continues at coordinate 12,879 of NZ_MAQZ01000087.1, read as the reverse complement.
AGCCCGGAGTTCGGACTTACTCATCTAACGGAAGCCCTTCCGCCCCACTGGCGGCGTTTTTCGGCCACCCTGAACCGGCCGCGCCACCGGGGTGGCCCGGAGCCGCTGGTGCCGACAGATCTGACCTGATGCGGTGGCCTCGGCCGATGGCCGGGACGCCTACTGTTTGCGCCGCCGATAGTGCTCCACGATCCAGGCGTCTACCTCTCGCTTGCGCCAAACCCGGGTGCCTTTGGCACCGCTACCCATCGGCGCGTTGATGACCTGCAAGGGCGCCGGAAACCGGGAGTCCTTGCGTGTCCAGTAGTCCACCGCCTGGCGAGTGATCTTGAGTTGGAACGCGATGTCCCCGATGCCGACCAACTGCTCACCGTCGTCCACGCGGAACATCGTAACCACTTTGCTCTTCCTCAAGAACCTCGCTAGGGTCYAATTTGCTGAGTAGCAAATAGATGGAGGAGGAAACCATGCCCCCCACCCCGCGCCGCCTGGATGAGGTCCGGGCGCTGTTAGACCGGGACGAGGACTACGACGAAGATCCGGTCGGCGATCCGCCGATCACGGTGAGCCGCTACCGGGCGTCGATACGGGCGCTCCTGGCCGCCCGGGTACCGGAGCCCGGGATACTCGCTTCTGCCTGGTCCCAGCGGGAGACGGATGCCTTCCTGGCGGGAAGCCGGGCGACCCTGCGCCTGGTCGTCGAGATAATCGGGCACGCCCTAGCGGCGGCACCCACCGGAGACGGCAGCGGCGGCGTAGATTGACCGGCGGCGAGCGGGCGGCCAAGCGGCCGGGTGGCCGGGTGGCCGCCCGCTCGGTAGCATGCCGGCGGCCATCGGGAAGTAATAAGCACACTCCGGGCAGCCCGCCGAACAACGGCCGGCCCTAACCCGTACCCGGCCGGAGTCCAATCCCGCATCCAATCCTGCAAACGATTCACCCGAAGCACTGTCGGGATCGCGACACCAGACCGCGGCACCAGGCCGTATCCCGCGCCGGGACCTCCGTTGCGAACAACCTGCGCCACACGAGGGGAAGATCATGGGGGCCACAGAGCCGCACGACGACAAGCTGTTCGACGACGAACGCGAGATCGGTTGGGGTGACGAGTCATTGTCCGAGGAAGAGGACCCGGACATCGAACGACTCCTCGCCGATCTTCCACCGCACCACGTCGACCGCTGATCCGGCGGCGAACCCACTCGTCACCACCAGCCCCCGCCACCAGGGCGAGAAAGTGCACCACTCGGCACTTTCCTGGCGCAATTATGGGGCGCCGGGTGCGGTTTGCCAGGAACGATCCGTGCCGGGTACCCAGCCAGCGGGGCGGCGTCCGCGCAGTTGGGCAGGACGTGAAYGGGCAACCCGAGCCTGTCCTGGAGGACCCGCGCCGCTGATACCGCACGGGCGGAGAATTCTCACTCACGGTGATGATTGTGGGACGTGTCACMGCCGGGAGGAGCCTCGGTTCGAATTCCAGTCGGCGGTTGGCGCCGGTATCTCACCGAATCCCAATCCGACGACCGGCTCCGGCCCAGGTACCGTAGGGGGGTACCTGGACGGGAAGGCGCGATGGATGCACGGCTACACCAACACCAAGGACGATTACACCGCTCGGCTTCGCCGCATCGAAGGCCAGGTCCGGGGGCTACAGCGCATGATTGCCGAGGACAAGTACTGCATCGACATCCTCACCCAGGTCTCGGCGACGACCCGGGCGTTACAGTCGGTCGCCCTCGGGCTCCTCGAGGACCATCTGACGCACTGCGTGACGCACGCCGCCKCCGAAGGCGGTCCGGTGGCCGACGAGAAGATCCGGGAGGCGTCGGCCGCGATCGCGCGGCTCGTTCGGTCCTGACCACGGCGGTTGCGGTGRAGGCGGTTGCGGTGAGACGACGGACATCGCTTTCGAGGTTCGTCGAGGTCCCCGGGTCGGGTGCTGCGCAGGTCATCCTCGCCTGTTCACCTTCACGGAATATGCCTCCTGGATCTCGCAGGTTACGCCGGACGGCCCCGGACCGGGGCCTGCCGGATGGCGTCGGCCGGGTAGCGTCGGCCGGGTGACGAGCGAGACCGACGGCACCGCGGTGCCCGCCAACGGTGCGGTCGACCGCACCGCGTCGGTGCAACGGATCTGGCTGGACGACCGGTCCTGGGTCGACGTCACGCGCGGATGGCTACGCGAGGCCGACCAGCTGTACGAGACCCTGCATGCCGAGATCCCCTGGCGACAGGGAACCATGTGGCGTTACGAACGCCACGTCACCGAACCACGGATGAGCGCCTGGATCCCGCGGGGTCGGCCGGTCGCCTTTCCCGCCCTGCTCGACGCCTACCGGACCCTGCGGCGGACCTACGGCGTGGAGTTCGACGGCTTTGGCCTGTCGCTGTACCGGGACGGAGCCGACGGCGTCGCCTTCCACCGGGACCGCGAGATGCGCTGGCTCGACGACACGGTGATCGCCATCCTCACCCTCGGTGCCCGGCGACCGTTCCTGATCAAGTCTCGCCACCTGCCGCCCGGCCGACGGATCCTCAACGACCCGGAGGCATCCGGCGCTCGCGACCTCTCCCCGGCCGGCGGTGATCTGATCGTGCTGGGAGGTCGGGCCCAAGCCGACTGGCTGCACGCGGTGCCCAGGGTCCCGGAGCACGTCGCCGGACGCATCTCGGTCCAGTGGCGATGGACGTCCCGGACGGGCCGCCCGGAACAGGGCCCCGGTTACGGCGCCGCGCGCCACTTCTCGCGATAGCCGCCGCCTGCCGGCTCCCCGAGGCATCCTCACCTGCCCGCACCCGCGGCACCACCACCAGCAGCAGGCCGGACATCACGAGGAACGCGACCAACCCGGCCGGTCACCGGGCGGGYCGGTCACCGGGCGGGTCAGTCACCGGGCGGGTCAGTCACAGGGCGGGTCGTAGTGCCGGTGACCGAGGTAGGTCCGCCACTGCTCCCGATTGATGCGGCCCTCGGCCCTGGCACAGATCTCGTCCTCGGCCGCGAGCAGGTCGAGCTGCCAGAGACGGACGGCGTCACCGGCTACGACTGCGAGGACGCCCTCATGTCCCAGAGGTCCGAAGACCGTCRCCGTCGGCGCGGTGCCGACCGGCAGGGTGGCCCGCTGCACCGGCCGGGATGGTGAGCGCATGTCCCAGAGCGTTACCTGACCGGCCGGGGTACTGACAGCGAGGACCCGCCCGTCGGCGGAGAGCGCGATCGAACCGGCCTGGCCTGGCCGGCTCGCGATGGCGGTGAGGCGGTGCAGTCCCCGGGGGCTGTCCAGCCCATAGATCTCCGTCAGCGAGCCGCCGTCGGAGGTACTCGCCACGGCGAGCCACCGGCCGTCCGGGCTGACGAGGAGCTTGCGGACAGTGGCGGGGGCGGTCAGCTGGGCCCGGCGGCGCGGTTGCCCGGCAGCGGTCACATCCCAGACGGAGAGATGGCCTACCCCCCCGACCGCGAGCGAGTCGCCGTCGGGGGTGAAGGCGAGGCTGGTGACCTCCGCCGGCTGGGGCAGCTCGGCGAGGGCGCGAGGATTCTGCGGATGGCCGATGTCCCAGAGACGGACGACGCGATCGGCGCCCGCCGAGGCCAGGGTTCGACCATCCCCGCTCACCGCGACGCTCGCCACCGCACCCGTGTGTCCCCGCAACTCGGCGAGCAGACTCACCCGTTGACCGGTGTTGATCGCCGACTGAAGGTCACCGTCGTCCGTGGACCCGGGCTGGGCCAGCCGCCATAACCGGATCACCCCGTCCGTCCCCKCCGTCACCATGATCGTGGACGCCCGCACACCCGTGGCCGGACCGGATGCGGGTATCAGCGCGACGGCGAGCAGGCCCTTCACCGCGGCCGCCGGGGCGACCCCGGCCGCGAGGGGGCTGCGATCTCCCATGGCCGCGGCCACCGCGGGCAGGTCGGTGATGTAGCGCACCCGGCCAGGGCCGATGATGTTCCACACCGACCCGCCGAAGTCACCGACGATGATCAGATATCGACCATCCGGGGTGATCAGCAGATCGCGGATCGCTCCCGTCGCCGGCCCGATCTGCCGGATGCTCGCATTGACCAGCGCCTCCGCCGCAGCCGAGGTCGGAGCCATGCGGTAGGCCGAGACGGCGAGTTGGCCGGCGAGATCCGGTTCCCGGTCGAGAAGGCGCATCGCGCCACGGGCCGCCTCACGCGACGTGGCCGCCGCGCTRCGCTCCCGCAGCGTATCGACGATCACAAYGGTCGAGAGGACGAGCACCGAGACCGCCACGCCGATCGAGAGCACGCGTCGAAGCCACCCGCGGTCCAGGTGATCCCGCGGTGACGATGGTGATGACAAGGCGGAGACATTCCCGGTGCCCTCCTGGACGTAGCTTGCGCGCGCTCTCGCGGCCGCGGTGGGCAGTGGGGCGGGCACACCGGCCAGAGCGGCCGACGGACCGGGAGACGACGGACCGGGAGACGACGGACCGGGAGACGACGGACGCATCCGCGGTTCTGCTCCGGTACGGACGGCGCCGAGGGCGACCGCGGCGGCCGGCGGGACGGCCGTGATCTCCGCGGCCGGCGGGACGGCCGTGATCTCCGCGGCCGGCCCGGTCCCGAGCACGGTCACGGTTTCGAGTACGGTCACGGTTTCGAGCACGATCTCGAGGCCGTGGATGGCACCGATGGCAGGAGCGGCGAGGTCGCTCGTGCCTACGACCTCCGGTTTCGTCTCRGACTCGACCGTCCGCCTCGTCTGCACCGGCACCAGCGTCTCGATGACACCCGCCGGCAGGGCGAGACGCCGGGTGGGTTCGACCGCCGGCTCCGCCTCGCTTCGTGTCGGATAGGCCATCAGCTGTTCGAGCAGTTCGGCCGCGGCCGGCCGGCGCTTCGGGTCCTTGCGCATCGCCGCCGCGACCAGCTCTCGCAGCTCCGGGCAGAACACGGACAGGTCGGGTTCCGCGTAGACGGCCCGCTGCAGCAGGACCCGGGGCGTTCCGGCACCGAATGGCGGCCGGCCGGTCGCGGCGAACAACAGCATGCCGCCCCAGGTAAAGACATCCGATGCGACGGTGGCGGTCTGCCCGAGAGCCTGTTCGGGCGTTATGAACGCAAGTGTTCCGATACCGGACGGCGGTCCGCCCGGATTATTGATGCTTACCGCATTCATCGCTCGGAAGAGCCCGAAGTCAACCAGCCGCACTCCCTGCCCGGAAAGAACCACATTGATAGGCTTCAGGTCGCCGAGGAAAATTTCCAATTCGTGCAGTGCGGCCAGAGCCGTCGCCAGCCCGACGGCGAGCCGGTAGGTGTCTGGTCCGGACAACGCTGCGCCGCCGGCGACGGTTGCGGCGAGAGTCGGAGCGTCGATGAACTCCGCGACGACGTATGGGGGGCGAGCGCCCGTGTCGAGGTCGAGGATGGCGGCGAGGCAGGACGGCGCCAACCGGCGGATGTTGTCGAGGTCGACGCGCAGGCGCCGACGGAACTCTGCGTCCCGCCCGAAGGGCGCAGTAATCGTCTTGACGAGGACCGGACGCGCCTCGCCGTTACGTGCAAGAAACACTGGTCCTGTCCTGGCGTCGACCAGCTTCCGTTCAACTGTATACGGACCGATAGTCTGGAGATCAGTCCCGGTGAGCCCAGGGAGGTTGCGCCGGGATATCGCCATACGACGAAACCTCCTACGACTGCACAAACCGGCCGTGCCGGCACGGCGGCGGATCTGGTCGACAAATTCATGTTATCGGCGCGAGCCATGGGCCGGGCGCCCCCTTGTGGTGGTCGAGCACCCACACCCACGCCATCCCGCCTAATGTTGGCGGGAGGCCGGATGCCCGCCGACGGGCGTGGACGATCAGGCGTTCGTCGGCCGGGCGAAGGGCTGCAACCGGGTGACGAGTCCGCGGACCTCGGCCCCGGCCGCAGCCAGGGTCTCCTCGGCGGAGCTGCGGCTGCTGCCCTCCAGCAGGACGTCCAACGCGATCAGCCGCTCCGCGATCTCCGTCATCAGATCAAAGTCGCGAACACGCTGGTGGACCAGTTCGGCCAGCCGCTCGTTCTTCTCGAACAGCTCGACGAAGACGCTGACCTTGGCCCGGAGCAACCAGGGGTCGAAAGGCTTCGCGATGTAGTCGACCGCGCCGACAGCGTAGCCGCGGAACGCGTGATGCGGCTCGCGGTCGATCGCCGTCAGAAAGATGATCGGAGTGTCTCGGGTACGCCCCCGCTGCTTGATCCGGTGCGCTGTCTCGAAACCGTCCATCCCCGGCATCTGGACGTCCAGCAGGATCACCGCGAAGTCGTCCACCAGAAGACGCTTGAGAGCTTCCTCACCCGACGACGCCGTGACGAGATCCTGATCCAGCGAGGCGAGAATCGCCTCCAGGGCCATCAGATTGTCCGCTCGATCGTCGACCAKCAGGATCTTGCTGCGGGGCCGTTCCGTGCTCGGCCCACCTTCGCCGTCGACGGAACCGCCGGTCCGCTCGGTCACCCGCCTGCCTCCTCCTTCGCGATCGCCCTGCCGACCCGTGGTGGGCGTCGCCACCCCTACATGATCACTGATCGCTCCCGGCGGCATCTCACCACCCCACCGATAGCCACCCGAATGCGCACCATACGCGATCTGATCAATACAGATACGACCGCATCACCCCGAGGAGGTGCTCCAGATCCACGGGCTTGGTGATGTAGTCGGTGGCTCCGGCGGTGATGCTCTTCTCCCGATCTCCCGGCATGGCCTTGGCGGTCAGCACCAGGATCGGCAGGTCCGCGAACGCCGGCATGTCACGGATCATCGAGGTCGTTTCGTTGCCGTCCATGCCCGGCAACATCACATCCATCAGCACGAGGTGCACGGGCGGGGTGTCCTGCTGCAGCATACGGATCGCATCATGACCGTTGTCGGCGTAGAGGACCCGCATTCCGTACATCTCCAGCGCGCTGGTGAGCGCGAAGACGTTGCGGACGTCGTCGTCGACGACCAGCACCGTGGTGCCGACCAGGGGATCGGATCCTTCCGATCCCTCGGTCAGCGGGCGGCTGGCGGACTCGGTGGACTCGGTGGACTCGGTGAGGAACGGAGTCCCCACCGTGACGGGCTCGCTCGGCCGCCAGCCCGACGTGAAGGCCGCCGAGCCCTCCGCCGGTCCGCTGGCCGCGGCGGACCAGTGGGCGCCGCCGATCCCACCCGCGTCCCCGTGCCCGGCGGTTCCCCCCGCGCCGGGCCCGGAACGGGTCGGGGACAGGGACGAAGACGAAGACGAAGACGGGGACGAGGGCGCGAGTGCCGCCGTGCCGAACCGGTCGGCGTCGGGGTTCTGCCATCCGTTCGCGGGCCCGGCATCGCGGCCGGCGGACGGCGCGGGTCCGCCACCCGGTTCCGCGTCCACTCCCTCACCCGACCGCCGCCCGAGGTACTGACCCGACGGATCGACGATCATGAGAACGTTGTCTGGCTCGCCCGGCGTGACCCCAAAGGGCGGCGTCTGCGCCGGCGGGGCCGACGGCAGGTAAAGGGTGAAGGTGCTCCCACGGCCGACCACGCTGGAGACCGCGATGGYCCCGCCCAGCAGGCGGGCGATCTCCTTGCTGATCGACAGGCCGAGCCCGGTGCCACCGTAGCGACGCGACGTCGTGCCGTCCGCCTGTTGGAACGCCTCGAAGATCATCCGAAGCTTCTCGACGGCGACCCCGATTCCGGTGTCGGTGACCGCGAACGACAACACCGTGCCCGCGGAACACAGGCTCGGCGAGAGGAAGGGCAGATCCGGCCGGGCGACGGTGACGTCCAGCCGGACGGTGCCGGTGTCGGTGAATTTCACCGCGTTCGACAGGAGGTTCTTCAGCACCTGCTGGAGGCGCTGCTCGTCGGTGACGAACTCGGCCGGCACGTCGGGAGCGAGGTTGACCTGGAATGACAGGCCCTTCTCCTCCRCCACGGGGCCGAAGACCCCGGCGACCGCGTCGCAGAGCRCCGCCGTGCGCACGGTGGTCGCATCGACGTTCATCTTGCCGGCCTCGACCTTCGACAGGTCCAGGATGTCGTTGATCAATTCGAGCAGCTCGGAACCGGCGGAGTGGATCGTCTCGGCGAAGTCGATCTGCTTGCGGGAGAGGTTACGGTCCGGGTTGTCGGCCAGCAGCTTGGCGAGGATGAGCAGACTGTTGAGCGGCGTGCGCAGCTCGTGGCTCATGTTCGCCAGGAACTCCGACTTGTACTGCGACGACAGCGCCAGCTGCTMGGCCTTCTCCTCCAACCCGATGCGGGCCAGCTCGATCTCGTGGTTCTTCTCCTCGAGCAGCGCCGCCTTCTCCTCAAGCTCGTTATTCGTCCGCTGCAGCTCGACCGACTGCGAACGCAGCTCCTGGGTGAGCCGCTGGGACTGGGCCAGCAGCTCCTCCGTCCGCGCGTTCGCCATGATCGTGTTCAGCACMACCCCGATGGTGTCGACGAGCTGGTCGACCAGGGTGAGGTGCAGCTCGGAGAACGGCGAGAACGAGGCCAGCTCGATGACGCCGAGCACCTGGTTCTCGAACACGACCGGCACGACGACCAGGTCGCACGGCGGCGCCTCACCGAGTCCGCTGCGGATGTTGAGGTAGCCGGCTGGTACGTGCTCGACTCGGATACGGTCGCGTTCCAGGGCCGCCTGCCCGATGAGTCCCTCGCCGAACAGGAAGGTGCCGTCCGAGCGGCGCCGGGGCACCGAGYCGTAGCCGGCGACGTAGCGCAGCTTGTCACCCTCGATGAAGTCGAGCAGGTAGACCGTGCCCTGCTGGGCGTTGACCGCTGGCGTCATCTCACTGATGATCATCTGGCAGACCGCGTAGAGATCGCGCTGGCCCTGCATCTTGCTGYCGATCCGGGCCAGGTTGGACTTCAGCCAGTCCTGCTGGGCGTTGACCTCGGTGGTCTCGCGCAGTCGCGCGATCATCTGGTTGATGTTGTCCTTGAGCTCGGCGACCTCGCCCTCGGCCTCCACCGAGATGGACCGGGTCAGGTCACCGCGGGTCACCGCGGTGGAGACGTCGCCGATCGCCCGCAGCTGGATGGTCAGCGTGGACGCCAGCTGGTTGACGTTGTCGGTGAGGTCCTTCCACGTTCCGGCGACTCCGGCTACGGTGGCCTGACCGCCGAGCTTGCCCTCGACGCCAACCTCCCGGCCCACCCGGGTGATCTCCGCTGCGAACGAGGAGAGCTGGTCGACCATCGTGTTGACGGTGTCCTTCAGCTCGGCGATCTCACCCTGCGCGGTCACGGTGATCTTCTGGCTCAGGTCGCCGCGGGCCACCGCCGTGGTCACCAGCGCGATGTTGCGGACCTGACTGGTCAGGTTGCCCGCCATCGAGTTCACCGACTCCGTCAGATCCCGCCACACCCCCGACACCCCGCGCACATGCGCCTGCCCGCCCAGGTTGCCCTCGGTGCCCACCTCGCGGGCGACCCGGGTCACCTCGTCCGCAAACGACGACAACTGGTCCACCATCGTGTTCAGGGTGTCCTTGAGCTCCAGGATCTCACCCTGGGCCGCCACGGTGATCTTCTGCGACAGGTCGCCGCGGGCGACGGYGGTGGCGACGAGCGMGATGTTGYGGACCTGACTGGTCAGGTTGCCCGCCATCGAGTTCACCGACTCCGTCAGGTCCCGCCACACCCCCGACACGGCCCGCACGTGCGCCTGCCCGCCCAGGTTGCCYTCCGTGCCCACCTCCCAGGCGACCCGGGTCACCTYGTCCGCAAACGACGACAACTGGTCCACCATCGTGTTCAGGGTGTGCGCGAGGCCCGCGACCTCGCCCCGGGCGTCGACGGTGATCTGCCGGGTGAGGTCGCCGCGGGCCACGGCCGCCGCGACCTCGGCGATGCTGCGAACCTGGGTGGTGAGGTTGCCGGCCATGACGTTGACCGAGTCGGTCAGGTCGCGCCAGACCCCGGAAACGCCCTTGACCTGCGCCTGGCCGCCTAGCTTGCCCTCGGTGCCGACCTCCTTGGCCATCCGGGTGACCTCGTCGGCGAACGCGGAGAGCTGGTCGACCATCGTGTTGACGGTCGACTTCAGTTCGTGGATCTCACCGCGGGCGTCCACCGTGATCTTCTGACTCAGATCACCCTGCGCAACCGCGGTGGTGACCTGAGCGATGTTACGGACCTGGCTGGTCAGGTTRCCCGCCATCGAGTTCACCGACTCGGTGAGGTCCCGCCACACCCCCGAGACGCCCTTGACCTTGGCCTGCCCGCCCAGGTTGCCCTCGGTGCCCACCTCACGGGCGACCCGGGTCACCTCGTCCGCAAACGACGACAACTGGTCCACCATCGTGTTCACCGTGGTGCCGATCCGCAGGAACTCCCCGCGCACCGGCTGGCCGGCGATCTCCAACGCCATGTGCTGGGACAGGTCCCCCTCGGCCACCGCCGCTATGACCCGCGCCACCTCGTGGGTCGGCCGGGCCAGGTCGTCGATGAGGGAGTTCACCGCCTGCGTCATGTCGGACCAGCCGCCGGGGTTGCCCAGGTCCTCCATCCGCAGGGTGAGCCGACCGTCACGGCGGATCACCTTACTGACCCGGGCCAGCTCACGCGCGTGGCGCTCCTGGATAGCGGCCAGCTCGTCGAACTTGCGCACCACGTCACCGGCGTAGCCGTCCCGCGCCGCGAGGCGGGTCGAGAAGTCGCCCTCGCACAGGCGGGTCAGCCCGTGCAGGAGATCCGCGATCAGCTCGTCGGCGGCGGCCCGCGACGCCCGAGTGTCGTCCACGGGAAGGGATGCATGGGGCACGATGGTCGCGGTAGCGTCACCGCCTGGTGCATCCAGATCATGACGAGCCGAGGGTTRCGGGTCGTATGCGGGGCTCATTGGTCTCCTACCTGAGCTCAGTCGACACGATCGTCTCGGGTCCCGGGCCGGGCGGAGGGCCCGGGTCAAGGGCGGTCTCCCACGGGCACCGGCGTGGGGCGGCGTCGGTGGACAGGTGACACCAGCCGCCAGTATCCGCCTCACGATGGACAACGCAGGAGAGACTGAGTACATGTATGGCGCAGCAGGGGGTGGGACGATGCCGGCGCGCGCCATCGCGTTGCCACCGACGCCCGACTCCCCCCGGGCCGCCCGGCGCTTCCTGCTCGAGGCGTTGCACGGGCAGCTGGACGACGACCTGCTGGACTCCGCGCTTCTGCTCGTCACCGAGCTGGTCACCAATGTCGTCRTGCACGCGGGCACCTCGGCCACCGTGGAGRTGCGCGCGGACGGTGACGGCGTGCGGGTCGGGGTCACCGACCGGCATCCGGTCCGCATCGGCATGGCCCGGGTAAAGAAGGTCGAGGACGCTGACTTCGRCATCGACGGGCTGCGCGAGGACGGCCGCGGCCTCGCCCTCGTCGACGCGCTCGCGACGAGCTGGGGGACCGAGCACGGCCGCGGTGGCAAGACCGTCTGGTTCCGCCTGGAAACCGCCGGCGACGGCTCGCCCACCGCTGCTGTGACCAGTCCCGCTGTGGCTGTGACCTGTCCCGCGCCCCGCCCGGTACCGGCCCCCGTGGTACCGGCGCCGCGTCCGGTCCGGCTGATAGCCCGGGACACCGCCCGTGCCCTCACCRCCGAGGGCGAGGTCAGTGAGCTGCTCGCGCAGCTGGTGGACGCGCTCGCGGTCACCGCCGGGCTGGTGCGGCGTCCCGGGCGCGACGGCGGCCGGTCGGAGACCGTGGCCACGCTCGGGGCCGTCGGCCCGGTTACCGAGGCGCTCTTGTTCCCGCTGGATCCGACGCAGGAGAGCCTCGGCGAACTGCTGCTCTGGCCGGCGGCCGGCGGCCGCCCGAGTGGTTCGGGCGGCACCAGCGATTCGGGCGGCACCAGCGATTCGGGCGGAGTGGGTGTCCCCGGCGACGTCCGCCGGATGGATGCCGCCGCGGCGGCCGGGCTGGACCTGGAACGCATCCGCCTGACGACCCGATGGATGGCCCTGGCCCTCGGCGGCGGCGACATGCGACGCGCCGAGGAGCGCCGCATCGGGATGCTGTCCTTCCTCGCCGAGGCGTCCGATCTGCTGGCGGGCAGCCTGGACCTGAGCCGCTCGCTGGCGCTGCTCGCGCGGTTGCCGGTCCCGCGGCTGGCCCAGTGGTGCGCGGTGTACCTGCACCGGGAGAACGCCGATCCCGCCCTGTGGGCGGCGGCACACGCGGAGGAGAACGCGGCGGGCGCCCTCACCGCTGCCGCGGTCGACCCGGACGGCCCGTTGATGGCGGCGGTGCGCTCCGCGAGCGGAGACCGAGTGCGTTCACTGACCGCGCTCGGCGGACCGGCGCTCGTGATGGTGCTGCGGGCCCGGCGGCGGGTACTCGGGGTGCTCGCGCTCGGCCGCCCCGAGGGCAACGCCTTCGCCGCGGACGAGATCGATCTGCTCGCCGACCTCGCGCGCCGGGCCGCCTTCGCGGTCGACAACGCCCGGCTCTACAGCCGGCAGGTGGAACTGGCCGGCACGCTCCAGGCGGGTCTGCGCCCACCGGAGCTGCCGATGATCGAGGGACTGGATCTCGGTTCCGCCTACGGCGCCGCGCAGTCGGCGGGTCTCGACGTCGGCGGCGACTTCTTCGACCTGCTGTGGGGTCCGCTCGGCTGGACGATCGCCATYGGCGACGTCTGTGGCAAGGGTGCAGAGGCCGCCACCGTGACCGGGGTGGCCCGCGCCGTCCTGCGGCTGCTGACGGGCCGGGGTACGGAGCTCGGCGAGGTGCTGCTCGAGTTGAACCGGACCCTGCGCGACGCCGCGTCGTCTCATCCGAACGGGCAGAGTCGGTTCTGCACCCTGGCCGCCGCCACGATCATGGCGCCGGCCGGCGGACCCGCGGAGGGCGAGCCCGCCGACACCGACACCAGCACCAGCACCAGCACCAGCACCAG
>NZ_MAQZ01000086.1:0-20438 GCF_001756285.1 Frankia sp. CgMI4 | reverse complement strand
CACCAGCACCAGCACCAGCACCAGCACCAGGATCCGACTGCGGCTGTTCCTCGCCGGCCATCCCCAGCCGGTGGTGCTGCACGCCGACGGGCGCGCCTCGCTCGTCGGTCGCCCGGGAACCCTGCTCGGCGTCCTCGACGACGACGAGGTCTCGTTTCCGGGGTTCGAGATCGTCCTGCGCCCGGGCGAGTCACTGGTCTTCTACACCGACGGGGTCATCGAGGCCCGCAATGGCGGGAAGCTRCTCGGCGAGGACCGGCTCCTCGACGCGATCGGGGGATGCGCAGGCCTGTCAGCGCAGGGGATCGCGGATCGCGTCCTGGCCGCCGCCGAGCGGTTTGCCGGCGGCAACCTGCGCGACGATGTCGCGATCCTCGTGGCGCGCGTGCCCGGCTGACCGGCATGATGGACGCTTCGGGGTACCTCCGAGGCGCCTCCGCTACGCCCGCGGGCGTCCCCCCGGGCCCCGCGGGCACGAAGGCCCACGGAAAGGAGGCGCCACCGGCACCGCACCGGATGCCAGATCGACATAGCCTCAAGAGGTGCGATCCGGAAACAGAGGCTTCAATCCCCACCCAGTGGGTAGAGCCACCTCGATATCCTCGCACAGGCTTGGTGGTCGATGAGCGCGTCTTCGGTCCCGATGGATGTGGTACGGCAGGCAACGTCCAGTTGCCCACCCGCAACCCACATACTCGCCGAGCTCCCCTATCTGCCCTCCGCCGTCCCGCAGGCCCGCAGGGTGCTCCGCGAGGGCATCCGGCTGGCGGACCTTCCCGAGGACCTGCGCGGCACCGCCGAGCTGCTCGTCAGCGAGCTCGTGACGAACGCGGTCAAATACGGGCAGCCGCCGCTGTGGCTGCTTATCGAGATACGGCCCGGTCTGATCCACGCGTCCGTGTCGGACACCTCGACGGTTCTGCCGCAGCGGCGTGAGGTCGCGCCGGACGCCGAGGGCGGTCGCGGCCTGCTGGTTCTCGACACGTTGGCGGGCAGCTGGGGGACGGTGGCGGTCGAGTCAGGGAAGTACCTGTGGTTCGACCTGCCCGTKCCGGTTCCGCCGGCGCCGGTGGTGGGTCGGCGGTCCGCCTCCGTCCCCGAAGCCGACGGCGCGGCCTCCCCGGGCGCCGGGAGCTCCTCGCTGCCCGAGGGGCCGTCGTCCGCCGACGGGTCGTCACCCGCCGAACCCACCGAACCCACCGAACCCACCACTGTGACCCGCTCTGCCCCGGCCGCCCGGTACTCCCCACCGATCCGTCCCGCGCCACGTCCCCCGGCCGCCTCCGCATCGGCCCTGCTGTCGTCCGCCTTCGGGATGTCCCCCTTCCCGGTCCTGTCGAGGCGGCCGGGATCGGACCGTGCCGGATCAGGCCGCACCGGAGCGGCACGCRCGGGTTGGGAGGCGGCCCGGCCAAACGACGCCGAGGCGGCCGTCACGATCATCACCAACGGCCCCTGACGCCGTCACGTCATTCCCCGCCCGGCCCTCCCCCGCAGCGGATGGGTCCGGCATGGTTGGCGAATCACCCGATCAGCGGGTCAGCGGGTCAGCGGGTCAGCGCAGAGGTTCTGTGACGYCGGTTACAAAATGGCGTGCGCTACTTGAAAAGCAATGCGGCACTGAATCGTGACGCCGCGTGACGTCACGATCGTCCAAGCGGGCCTCGCCCCGCCGCGGGCCACGTCCCGTCAGACGACGGACGTCCATCCCTGCCCGACGACGCACCGCCAGATGCGGCCACCCGAACCGGTCGAGCCCCCGATGACGAGCTGGCCCGTGGTCACGCAGTCGGCGGGCTGCGGATCGGTGACGCTGATCCGCACCCAGGGATGCAGGATGTCGTTGCCCTGGTGGACGTTGAAGTTGTCCCCGAACACGCCGGCGCCGCCGGCCTTGTTGACGGCGAAGATGGGTTGGTTCAGATGGTCGTAGACGATGAACAGCTGGCCGTTGGGCCCGCCCGTCGACTGGATACGAAGCCCCTCAGCGCTCTGGTTGGTCGCCCGGAACACCCAGGGGTTGCCGGTGAAACCGCTCTGCGCGTAGGCGTAGCCACCGCCGCCGAGCAGCCCGCCGACAAGGGTCGCCGCGCCGAGCACGCTGATGGTCCTGAGACGATGTAGGTACGAAAACATGGGTCTTCTCCCCGATCGATACTCCCGGCCGTGTCCTGATGTGACTCCCGATCGGCAGTCACGGCTGATCTGATAGGAATGCCACTATAGATTGCTAGTTATCTATTCATTGTGACAGAAGTCCTACTTTTGACCAGCCGAACGGGCCAGAACCACGACACATCGGCCCCCGCCGTCCGCAATGTCCCGTTTGGGCRCCAGGTCGATAAACACTGCGTATCGCCCCATCAACAGATTGTCAATAACCCGAAAAATGCGACTTGGAGTAATATTGTCTAGAATGTCAGAAATAACTGCCATGGCGGCTGGAGCGATGAGCTTGAACCTGGTGCTACCTGGTGCTGAAGGAACATTCCTCTCCCGGGTATCCGATCAGCTCGACCGATCGGTGGGGAACGGAGCATGCCGTGTTCCCCGAAGCTCGATGCGCCGGGCCCGGGGGTGGCCGAGGAAATCCGGCAGTGCGAACTCGTAGCCGTACGCACCCGCCATGGGGAAGACGACGACGTCACCCGGCCGCACCCGATCGACCGTGATGTCACGGGCGAGGGTGTCCTCCGGCGTGCACAGCTCCCCGACCACCGTCACCGGACGACCTTCGACCACCGCCTCCCGCGTGTGCTCCGGCTCCGGCCCACCGTTCCGGCCCGATCTCTCCACGACGGCGAAGTTATGGACGATCTCCCACGATGTCGGCAGCGCGAAATGATGAATTCCGCCACGCAGAATCACGAATTCCGTCCCGTAGGAATGTTTGACGTCGATCACCTCGGCGGCGTACCAGCCGGAGTCGGCCACCAGCATCCGCCCCGGCTCGAAGATTACCCGAGTTCCGTCCGGCACCGGCAGCGAACTTAGTCCCTCACCAAATCGGATTAGGTCAAAGGGCCGGTCACCGCGCCGGTCCGGTTCGAACGGAACCCCGAATCCACCGCCCACGTCGACCATCCGCAGCTCGATCCCGGCCACGGCAGCCGTCCGGACGGCGAAATCGAGACACCACCGGACGTAGCCCAGATGGGCGGCGGCATCGAGATTGCCGGACACTGCGTGGACATGGAATCCGACGACGTCGATATGGGCCAGATCCGCCGCGAGTTCGAGCGCGGCGGGGACCTCCGTTTCKGGGATGCCAAACGCACTCGGCCGACCGCCCATTTGGAGGGAGCCTGCCAGGCCTACCTGGGCCGGGTTGACGCGCACCRCCGCCCGCACCCGACGGCCGAGCCGGGCCGCGACGGCGTCCAGGCGGCGCAGTTCGCCGAAGCTCTCGACGTTGACGACGTCGACGTCGGCCGAGACCAGCGCGGTAAGCAGGGTCATCGACTTTCCCGGTCCGGATGCGACCAGGCGGGGACGTCGGGCGGAGTCGACCCGGCCGTACGCTGCCTGCGCCAGGCGCACCTCGTGCGCGGAGGAGACCTCGAAACCGTCGATGCCCCGACCGCTGGCGCCGGTCCTGGCGTCGCTCCTGGCGTCGGTCGGGGTGGCGCCCGGGCTGGAGTCACTCCGTTCCCGCCCCGACCGAGGGATGTCCGGACCGGTCCCACGCAACAGGGCGTCGAGTATCGGCGGAAAGCTGTTGGCCTTGACCGCGTAGCAGACCTCCGCCCACATGGGCAGGCAGGCCCGCAGCGCCGCGGCGTTCCGCGCGGCCGCCGCCGGGTCGTAAAAGTAGGCGCTGACCTCTCCGGCGCCGGCCGGCCAGGCACGCACCGCGGTCAACACCGGACGGGGGAGGCTTTCGGCGGGCAGGGCGCGCAGCGGCGCGGCCGAGGGCGGCAGGTCCACCAGATCGACTCCTCACTCCAATCAGTCGTCACTCCATCAGTCGTCCGAGACTCCATCAGTTGTCCGAGCTCAGCCGCGTCCCTCGCCAGGGACAGGACAATCCCCTCTGCCGCCAGGCGCACTGCCGCCAGGCGCACTGCCGCCAGGCGCACAGGAGCGATGGCGTGTGGCGCGGGCTGCCGAGTGCGGACGCATGGTCCAGAAGGGTGGTCCAGACAGTGGTCTCGGATGGGTGGTCTCCACCTGGACCCGACGCTGTCGGTTAGCCCGATGGTGGGGCGACGAAACACGGATCGGATCCGCAAACGGTGCCTGATACATCACACGGACCGCATCCGGCTTCCGTGCCGCCGGACGGTCGCGGGACGTTCGTCACCGCCATAACCGGTTGTCTGATTCTGATCAACGGGCGTGTAGTGGACATGCCGCAAACACCACAGCCTGAGGCCGATGTTTCTGCCGCAACCCGACTCCCCYGGACGGACTATGAAGAGACCACCACGTCTGCTTGGCACCACCATAACCTTGCGCGGAGCAACCATGGTGCGACTGGCTTAAGTTAGGCTTCCCTCAATCAGCCTGCGCGAAAGGGAGTCGCCCGCGATGACGGTTTCCGCTCGTGACSCCGCCGGCGGCTCAGCCGGCCGCACGGCGCCCCCCGCGACCGTGCCTTCCGTAACCACGAGAGCCACGACGACGCCCCCTGCGACCACGACCCCCCCGACCACGACCCCCCCGACCACGACCCCCGTCGCCGCCAGGTCCACGCCTGCAGCCCCCACCACGGGTCCCAGGTCCGCACCCACGGACGCCGCGAACCCGGCCACGATCCTCGCGCGTCAGCGTCAGCGCGAATCGGCGGCACGGACCTATGCGCGGACCCTCCCGATCGTGCCTGTCCGGGCGTCCGGAACCATGGTTCTCGGCGCGGATGGCCGCCGCTACCTGGACTGCCTGGCCGGCGCCGGAACGCTCGCGCTGGGACACAACCATCCGGTGGTAACCGAGGCGATCACATCGATGCTTGCCCGAGGCGCCCCGTTGCACACGCTCGACCTCGCCACCCCCGAGAAGGACGCCTTCACCGACGAACTCCGTGGCTGCCTGCCGGCCGGCATGGGGAGCGATGTGAAGTTGCACTTCTGCGGCCCGAGCGGCGCCGACGCGGTCGAGGCGGCCATCAAGCTCGCGCAGACGGTGACGGGCAACCAGACCATCCTCGCGTTCACCGGTGGATACCACGGAATGACGGCGGGTGCCCTGGCCGTGACCGGGAACGTCGCCGTCAAAGATCCTCTGCCRCCATCGACATCCGTCGTACGGCTGCCGTTCCCCTTCCCCTACCGGTGCCCGTTCGGGGTGGGGTCCGGTCGCGCCCCCGGTCCGGACGGTGCCGAGTTGTCCGCCCGCTACATCGAACGTCTCCTCGATGACCCGGCCGGAGGGGTAGTCAGGCCGGCGGCACTGATCGTAGAACCGGTTCAGGGTGAGGGCGKGGTGGTTCCCGCTCCTGACGGCTGGCTCCGCGCCATCCGCGAGATCACCCGTCGCCGCGGCATCCCACTGATCCTGGACGAGGTCCAGACGGGAGTCGGTCGCACCGGGAAGTACTGGGCCGCGCAGCACAGCGGCATCACCCCCGACATCATCGTCATGTCCAAGGCGATCGGCGGCGGGCTGCCACTGGCCGTCATCGCCTACCGGTCTGAGCTGGACACCTGGGCGCCCGGGGCACATACCGGCACCTTCCGTGGAAACCAGCTGGYGATGGCCGCGGGCCATGCCACGCTGCGCCTGGTGCGAGAGGACCGTCTCGACGAACGCGCCGCCCGACTCGGCACGCGCCTACTCACCGGCCTGGCAGAGATCGCCCGGAACCGGCCGCAGGTGGGCGACGTACGCGGCCGCGGGCTGATGCTCGGCGCCGAGATGGTCGATCCGACCGCAGCCCCGGACCTCGTCGGCGCGCATCCCGCCGACGCGAGACTCGCCGGTCTGGTACGTGCCGAATGTCTGCGCCGCGGCCTGATCATCGAGCTCGGTGGGCGGCACGGCGCGGTCGTCCGGCTGTTGCCACCGCTGATCCTCAGCGATGAGGAGGGCGATCGCGTCCTCGCGATCCTCGCCGACGCCATCGATGCCGCCGTCCGCAGGCTCTCCGTCCACGCGGCTTTGGGACACCCACCCGCCGATCAGGCCCACGTCCGGTTCGGATCCGCCGGATGATCCCCCCGCGCAGCCCTGACACACCTGTCGCCACCGCGCCGGCCGGAGAGTCCGCACCAGCCGGAAAGCCCACGTCGGCGGAGGAACGGGGGCGGAGGAACGGGGGGTCCACGGACGGTCCACGGAGGCGGGAGATCCCCATCCTCCCGGGGCTACGGCCGATGGTCGATCTCGCGTTGGCCGCCCTCGACGATGGCCGCCGGATCCGCGGCGGCCCGCTGCCCGCCGGTGGTCCACCGGTGGTGCGCGCCATGACCAGAGCTGCCCTCGGCCTGACTCCGGCCGATCCGGCCCCGGCCGATCCGGCCCCGGCCGATCCGGCCCCGGCCGATCCGGCCCCGGCCGATCCGGCCCCCCCGGACAGTACAGGGACCCTGCTACCGAGGACCGGAATCGGCCCGTCGGCCGCGCTGACCGGCCTGGTCGAAGCCCTGGCCGCCGGTTCCGCGGACCCGGCGGACCCGTGGTGCGCCGCCCATTTGCACTGCCCTCCGCTGGCGGTCGCGGTCGCCGCCGACCTCGCCGTGAGCGCCCTCAATCCGTCCCTGGACTCCTGGGACCAGGCTCCCGCGGCCACGACGATCGAGACCGAGGTCGTCGCGACCCTGGCCGCACTGGTCGGCTTCGATCCGGACCGGGCCACCGGCACGATCACCACCGGTGGGACCGAATCGAACCTGATGGGCCTGTTCCTCGGTCGGGACGCGGCCCGCCGTGGCCCGACCGGGCAAGACGCTTTGGGCCCGGCCGCCCCAGGTCACGATGCCGGGCACCAAGGAGGCCCCGGGCACCGAGGAGCGGACCGGCCGGCACCTCGGGTGTTCCGTTCGGCGGCGGCACACTTCTCGATTGATCGGGCGGCGTCCCTGCTCGCGATCGACGCGCCTCCGGTGCTGGTCATCGAGACCGACGACCGGCACCGGATGCGCGTCGAGGCGCTCCGTCACGCCCTGGCCGCGCACGCCGGGCCGGCCATCGTCGTGGCCACCGCTGGTACCACCGATGCGGGCGCGGTCGACCCGCTTCGGCAGATCGCCGCGGTGGTCGAGGAACATCGCCTCCGGTTAGGTGGGTCGCAGGACCCGAGCAGGCCATCGGGCATGGAGGCAAGGTCCGGCAGGGCGGCCTGCTGGTTTCACGTGGACGCCGCCCACGGCGGCGGCGCGTTGCTGTCCGAGCGGCTGGCCGGCCTGCTGGACGGACTCGACCTCGCAGATTCGGTCGCACTGGATCTGCACAAACTCGGCTGGCAGCCGGCGCCGGCCGGGGTCTTCCTCACCGCCCGCGACGACGGCTGGGCCAGCCTCGCGACACGGGCGGAGTACCTCAACCCGGAGGATGACGAGGCGGCCGGCTTCACCAGCCTGCTGGGCCGGTCGCTGCGGACCACCCGCCGCGCGGACGCCTTCCCCATCGCGGTCACCCTTCGGGCCCTCGGCCGCGACGGTCTCGGCGCCCGGGTGGATGCCTGCCATGATCTCGCGCAGCACGCGGCACGGACGGTGCGCGCCGACCCCCGTCTCGAACTCGCCTTCCCGGTAACACTCAGCACCCTCGTCTTCCGCTACCGGCCGCCACAGGCCATCTCGGATCCGACCGCGTCCGGCCCCACCGCATCCGGCCCCGCGGGCCCGCCCTCCCCCGACCGGGTGGACCGGATCAACGCCCGGCTGCGCCGGGAACTGCTCGTCGCCGGCCGGGCCGTCGTGGGGCGCACCCAACTCGGTCCCCGTCACGCGGTCTTCCTGAAGCTGACTCTGCTCAATCCCGACGCCACCACGGCGGACGTCGACGCGCTGCTCGGGCTGATCGCCGAGACCGGGGACGTCCTTGCCGCCGGTGGTTCCACCAGGGCCCGGCGGCGGTCGTGACCGGCGATCGACCGCAGTCCGAGGCCATCGCGGACGCGACCATCGCGGACGAGATCGTCACGGAGACTCTGCTGCGGTGCTGGGTGCGGGAGACAGGCGTCCGGTTACCGGCAGACGCCCGGACGCTCGGCATCGACCTACCCGCATCCGGCCTGTCCGTTCGGGCGACGTTGACGCACCACTCCCCGGCCGGATGGCACGGGTTCGGACCACCACGCCTGGTTTGCGCGGCCCGCGAACCAGCCCCGGTGGACGCGGGCCTGCTCGCCGCGCTGCTCGTCCGAGAGGTCGTCACGCGGGATGGGCTACCGCCGGCTCTCGGCGCCCAGGCGCTGGGAAGGATCATCGATTCCGCCGGCTGGATCGCGAGCTGCCTCGCGGCCCGCGGTCCCGGGCCGGACCCGGCCACCATCCCCCCGTTCCTCGCCGCGGAGCAGGCCCTGATCACCGGTCATCCGTTCCATCCGGCGGCCAAGAGTCGCCAGGGGGCTTCGCCGGAGGCACTGGCCACCTACTCTCCGGAAGTCG
Organism: Frankia sp. CgMI4; assembly: GCF_001756285.1. Taxonomy (NCBI): domain Bacteria; kingdom Bacillati; phylum Actinomycetota; class Actinomycetes; order Frankiales; family Frankiaceae; genus Frankia; species Frankia sp. CgMI4. The sequence continues at coordinate 11,886 of NZ_MAQZ01000086.1, read as the reverse complement.
GCGGGTCCTTTGCGCTGCACTGGTTCGCAGCCCATCCCTCCGTGGTGACCGTCTCGGGCAGTACAACGACCCGCTCCGGAGGGCGGGACCAGGCCCTCGGCACGAACGGCCGGGGCCTGATCCGGCTGCTGGCGGATCTGGCCAGGGAAGACGCTGGGGCCGAGGAGCCGAAGTCCGACCTCTCGGCCGCGTCCGGTTCCGGACCAGACCGACATGGCCCACCCGGGCTCACGGGGTCCCCTCGGACCGGCGGACGCGATCGCCCGGACATTCCCGCCGGTTACGTCGTGGTACCCGCGCATCCCTGGCAGGCGGACGAGGTCAGCAGGCGGGAACCGGTCGCCGAGCTGCTTGCGGACGGCCGCCTGATCGACCTCGGGGTGTCCGGGCACCGGTGGTATCCCACCTCGTCGCTGCGTACCGTCTGGCGGCCGGAGATCCCGGTGATGCTCAAGCTCTCGCTGGGGATGCGGATCACCAACTCGCGCCGGGTGCTGCAGCTCGACGAGCTGCGGCTCGGCGCGATGACCGCGAGGCTGATCGACGCCGGTCTCGGCGCGGCGCTCGCCGCCCGACATCCGAACTTCCGCCTCATCGGGGAGCCCGGTTGGGTGGCCGTCACCCGACCGGGAGGGGAGGGTCGGCCCCGAACCGGCCCCGCAACACCGCTGCGGATCGGGTCCGGCGAGCGGCGCGACGGAGGGCGCGACGAGGACGGCGTCGGGCTGGAGACCGCCGTCCGGGTCAATCCGTTCGGGTCAGTCGACCGGGTGGTGTGCGCCGCGGCACTCATCGCGCCCAGGCCCGAGCGGACCACGGACAGCCGTGGCCGGGCCCGGACGGCGATGCTTCCCCGGATCCTCACGACGCTGGCTGGCTCGCTGAGCGATCCCCTCCCGACGCTGACCGACGCCTGGTTCGACCGTTACCTGACCGTGGTAGCCGCCCCGGTGGTGGACCTCTACCTGCATTTCGGGATCGGCGTCGAGGCCCACCTGCAGAACACCCTGGTCACCCTGGACGCGGCGGGCTGGCCGATCGCCGGCTGGTACCGCGACAGCCAGGGCTACTACGTGGCCACCTCCGCCACGGCGGAGGTGCAGCAGCTGCTGCCCGGCTTCGGTACCGGGCTCAACGCGATCTTCGATGACGCGCTGGTGGCCGAGAGGACCATCTACTACCTGTTCGTGAACAACGTCTTCGCCCTCGCCGGCGCGCTCGGGGTCGCGGGTGTCGCGGACGAGCGCCGCCTGCTCGGGCGGGTGCGTGGCCTRCTCCATCGGCTGGACGAGGATGGCCCACGCGGGCGGGGGCTGCGACCACCCGCCGCTCGCCGAGCACTGATCACCAGGCTGCTCGACTCCCCCACCCTGCCATGCAAGGCCAACCTGCGCACCTGCGTGGACGGGCGGGACGAACTGGTCGGACCGGTGGCCACTCAGTCGGTGTACGTGCCGATCCCCAACCCGCTCCTGGAGGCCTCGTGACCTTCCGCGCCCCGTCCACAGCTCGCGGCGAGCGCCCGCGTACCGTCGACGACGGATCGGCGTTCGCGGGTCTGCCGGCGGGGGGCGAACCGCCCTACGACGTGGTYGGGGTCGGGTTGGGGCCGTTCAACCTGTCGCTTGCGGCCCTGGCCGACGGGCTGCCCGGCCTGCGGGCCGTCTTCTTCGACCAGGCGCCGGCCTTCAGCTGGCATCCCGGCCTGCTGTTGGAAGGTACGACCCTGCAGGTGCCGTTCCTCGCCGATCTCGTCACCCTGATCGACCCGACCAGCAGATGGTCCTTCCTGGCGTACCTGCGCKAGCATGACCGGCTCTTCCGCTTCTATCTCTACGAACGGTTCCACATCCCCMGCCGGGAGTATGACGACTACTGCCGGTGGGTCGCCGACGGTCTCGACTCCACCCACTTCGGCACCCGTGTCGAGGCGGTCCGCTGGGATCCCGACACCCGCCTGTTCCAAGTGACGATCGTCCAGCCCCACCGGTCCGATCAGGCAGGGCAGTCCGGCGCGTCCCCGACACGGGTGGTGACCGCTCGGCACCTGGTCCTCGGGATCGGAACCGAACCGATCATGCCGCTGGCCTTCGCGGGGATGCCGAACGGGCGGGCCTTCCATGCGGCCGAGTACCAGCAGCGGCGTTCCGCGCTGGCGGGGCTTTCCCGGGTCACGGTGGTCGGCTCCGGACAGTCCGGGGCGGAGGTGTTCGCGGATCTGCTCCGCGCACAACCGGTGACCGGCCATCAGCTGACCTGGATCACCCGCACCCCCGCCTTCGCACCGATGGAGTACTCCAAACTCGGCCTCGAACAGTTCACCCCCGACTTCGTCCGCTATTTCCACGGTCTGGAGCAGACGACCAAGGACACGCTCGTTCCGGCTCAGTGGCAGCTCTACAAGGGGATCGACGCGGACACCATCGCGGAGATCTACGACCTGCTGTACGAACGGACGATCGGCGGGGCGGACGTGGCGGCGACGCTGCTGCCGGGCGTCGTCGTGGAGACGGCCTCGCAGCGGGACCGGGGCGGTGAGATCACTCTCGGCTGCCGCCACCGCGATCAGAACCGCGCCTTTCCCGTCCACACCGACGCGGTGGTGCTTGCGACCGGATACGCCGCCCGCCGGCCGACCCTGCTCGATCCCATGGCCGGACTGATCGACGTCGACGACAGGGGCCGCTTCCGCGTCGACGCCCGGTACCGGGTGGCGACCGACGCCGGTCTGACCGGCCGTGTCTACGTCCAGAACGCGGAGCTGCACACGCACGGCGTCGTGACGCCCGACCTCGGCCTCGGTGCCTGGCGCGCCGCGGTCATCCTCGACGACCTGACCGGCGGCGACGCCTACCGGCTGCCGTCGCCGTCGGCGTTCACGACCTTCGGGGTCCCCACCCGGTCGGGCCAGCCTGACGGGAACGGCCAGGCCTTAGGCGAGCGGCGCGTACGGCCGCGCGATCCGGCCCCGACCAAGACGGCCGGGACGGCCGGGCGTTGACCACGTCATGGTCCGCGCCACCGCCCGCGGCACCGTCCCCGGGGCGGACCGGGTCGGCGGACCGATGGCGGCAGGCCGGCCGTGCCCTGCTGGCCAAGCTCATCGCCGAAATGGCCTACGAGGAGCTACTCAGTCCGCAACCCGACGAGCCAGCGGATGCCACGGCCGGGCCGGCGGGCTCCCCGGGCGGGCCGCCACCCACTGCACCGGCACGGACGAGCGATCCCGCGGTGCGCGGCGTGACCCCGGACGGGCGCAGGCACCCCCCGATCGGACGGGGTCCCATCCAGGGTTACCGGCTCCGAGCCGGGGGCGTCACATACGCTTTCACCGCCCGACGTGGCACATTCGGGTCCTGGTGGATCGATGCCGCCACGCTGACCCGCTCGGTTACGCCGCCCGGCCCGGACGGCAGCCCCCCCGAACCGGGCACCRCACCGACCGTTCCGGGCACCGCACCGGCGGACGACCCGATCCGCTTTCTCCAGGACATGCAGGTCCTGCTCGGCTGGTCCGATCCGGTCCTCGCCGACGTGGTACGCGATCTGCTCGCCACCCAGGCAGCCGATCATCATCTGCTCGGAACGGCGATTCCCGCGGTGGATCTCGCCGATCTGCCGTTCGTCGCGCTCGATGGGTACCAGACCGGCCATCCCTGTCTCGTCGCGAACAAGGGACGGCTCGGTTTCGGCGCGGCCGCGGCCGTCTACGCCCCCGAGGCGCGCCGGCCCTTCCGACTGCGATGGGTGGCCGCACACCGCGCGATCGGGCGGTACAGCGCCATCGCCCCCAAGGCCATCGACCTTTCTGGCCAGGGCGCGCCGACCGTGCCCGACCTGCTCACCACGGAACTCGACGAGCAGACCCGCGCCCACTTCACCGATGTGCTCCGCGGCGCCCTGCCGGACGAGCCACGCCGGCCGGGCCCCGCGCCCCTCTCCGCCCCACCCGCCGGACCACCCGCCGGTACGACGATCGCCGACTATGTCTGGCTACCCGTCCACCCGTGGCAGTGGGAGAACGTAATCGTGCCGCTCTATGCGGCCGAGATCGCCACCGGCCTGCTGGTACCGCTGGGCGAAGCACCGGACCGGTACCTGCCCCTGCAGGCGGTGCGCACCCTCGCCAACGTCGACCGGCCGGACCGGCGGAACGTCAAGCTCGCGCTGATGATCCGTAACACGCTGGTGTGGCGAGGGATGTCGGCGGCTGATGCCATCGCCGGGCCGGCGATGTCGAGCTGGCTGCTCGGGCTTCGCGACGCGGATCCCTTCCTGCGCGACGTGACCCGGGTTCTCCCGCTTCCGGAGGTCGCCGGCGCCACCGTCCGGCACCCGGCCTACGACGCCGTCCCCGACGCGCCCTACCGCCTCCACGAACTACTCGRCGTGCTCTGGCGTGATCCGGTGGAGCGGTTTCTCGACGGCGGGGAGCGGGCGCGCAGCGTCGCRTCCCTGCTGGCGGTCGGCTCCGACGGTCGGGCAGTCGTCGCCGAGCTCGTGRCCCGCTCGGGCCGGCCGGCGCACGACTGGCTCGCCGCGCTGTTCGCCGCTCTCCTGCCGCCGCTGCTGCACTACCTGTACCGGTACGGCGTGGCCTTCACGCCGCACGGCGAGAACGTCCTGTGCATCTTCGATGCCGAGGAGATGCCCCGCCGCATAGCCGTGAAGGACTTCGGCGCGGACATCGAACTGGTGTCCGGCGAGTTCCCCGAGCGGCGGGGGATGCCACCGGAGGCGGTCGAGCACTGCCGGCGGTGGCCCGGCCCGGTCCTGGCCCACTCCCTGCTCTCGGCGGTGTTCGCCGRGCRCTTCCGCTTCTTCGCGGTGCTCGTGGCGGATCATCTCGATGTGGACGAGAACCAGTTCTGGCGGCTCGTGCGGGCGACGGTCGACCAGTACCACGCGARGTTCCCGGCCCTGCGGGAGCGGTTCGCCTCGATCGATCTCCTCGGGCCGGCGTTCGGTCGGGTCTGCCTGAACCGCGAGCAGTTCGCGGGCGCCGGGTTCCACGATCGCGCCGACCGGGACGGAGGCTTCGACCTGATACACGGCGAGGTCGCGAACCCACTGCACGATGTGTCCACCCTCACGACGGGCCCGGCGCGACCGGCAGCCCCGACGGAACCGGCGCCGCCTACGGCATGAACGGAGAACGCATGACATCGTCGCCGGTTCCGACCCCGCCATCGGCCCAGGTTCCGGCCCGTCCCGACCCCCCGGACCCGCTTGAGCCACCTGAGCCGATCGGGCGGCCCGCACCGCGGGTCCAGCCCCGCCCGATCGGCCCCGGGTCATCGTCCGATCAGGCGCTCGGGGAGAACGCGGCCGGCCGGGGAGTGCTGCGTGACCTGCTGGCCGGAGCCGAACCGGTCGAGGAGATCATCGTCGCCACCGTCGACCTGCAGGGCCGGCTCGTCGGCAGCGCCGTGTCCCCGGAGCACTTCACCGGACCGGTGCTCGCCGATGGCCTCGGCGCCTGCACCTACCTGCACGCCGTCGACGTCGACATGAAGACCGACGGAGGCTACCCCCACTCGCCCTGGTACGACGGCTTCGGTGATCTACGGCTCCAGCCCGACCTCACCACGTTGCGCCGCGCACCCTGGCATCCGTCCGACGCGGTGGTGTTCGCGGACGCGTTCTGGCCGGACGGGTCCCCGGTGGGCGTCGCTCCCCGTGCCGTRCTGCGTCGACAGCTCGACGCGCTCGCAGCCTCCGGTCTGACCGCCTTCGCCGGGACGGAGCTGGAGTTCCTGGTCTTCCGCGAGTCCTACCGTCGAGCTGCGCGGCGCTCCTATACCGATCTCACCCCGGCCAGCCGTTACAACATCGACTACGCGCTTTCCGGCACGGAAGGCCTGGACGATCTGGTCCGACGCCTCCGGCGGGCGATGGCCGGCATCGGGGTGGCGGTCGAGTCCGCGCGCGGGGAGGTCCATCCGGGACAGTTCGAGATCGTGTTCCGGTATGCCGATGCGATGCAGGCCTGCGACAACCACACCCTCTACAAGACCGCCGCCAAGAAAATCGCCGCGGCGGGCGGGCAGGCCCTGACCTTCATGGCGAAGTACGACGAGGGCGAGGGGAACTCCTGCCATGTTCATCTGTCCCTGCGCGGGACGGACGGGGCGTGTGTGTTCGCGCCGTCCCCCGAAGGTGAGGGGGCGCTCGTCCGGCACCCCGGCTTGGCCCCACCGGGCATCGCACCCCCCGGTTTCCCACCCCCCGGCTCTCGCGACGACATCGCCGGGATGTCCGCGCTGATGTGCTCGTTCGTGGCCGGGCAGCTCGCCTGCATGGCCGATTTCGCGTTGCTGTACGCGCCCAACGTGAACTCGTACAAGCGCCTGGCACCGGGCTCATTCGCTCCGACCGGAGTCAGCTGGGGACGGGACAACCGGACCTGCGCCATACGGGTGGTCGGCGACGGGCCGGGCCTGCGCGTCGAACATCGGGTGCCGGGCGGTGACGCGAATCCCTACCTCGCCGTCGCCGGGATGATCGCGGCCGGCCGTTACGGCATCGAGCACCGTCTCCCGCTCGAACCCGGACGGGTGGGCAACGCCTTCACCATGCCGGACGTGCCACGGCTGCCCGCGACGTTGCGGGAGGCGGTGGACCGATGGCGCGCCAGTGCGGTGGCCCGGGCCGCCTTCGGTGATCGGGTCGTCGCCCATCTGGCCCATGCGGCCGAAGTCGAGCTCGCCGGCTACGAGCGGACCGTCACCGACTGGGAGCGCCGGCGCGGCTTTGAACGGTTCTGACCCCGCCCTGCTCCGGGACGGAGTATTCGCGTAGTCCGAACCGCCGATACAAAGTCCGCAAGGGGCCAGGGGCCCACCAGTTGTAGTCGCCGGCCACCCGCATGAAGGCGGGGACCAGCACCCCGCGGATGAGGGTGGCATCGAGCACGATCGCGAGCGCGGTGGCGATCCCGAACATCTGGATGAACCGGACCGACGAGGTACCGAACGCGACGAAGGTGACGGCGAGCAGCGCGGCGGCGGTGCTGACGATCCGCCCGACCCGGGCGAGCCCGGTGGCGACCGCCTCGGTGTTGGGCGCGCCGGCGTCGTGCGCCTCCTTGATCCGGGAGAGCAGGAAGACCTCGTAGTCCATCGAGAGCCCGAAGGCGATACAGAAGAGCAGGACCGGCATGGAGGTGTCCAGCGGGCCTGGGGTGAAGTCGAGGAACCCGGACAGGTGGCCGTCACTGAAGATCCACACTGAGGCGCCGAACACGGCGCACATCGCCAGCCCGTTGAGCACGATGGCCTTCACCGGTAGCAGCACGCTGCCGGTGAACAGGAACAGCAGCACGAAGGTCGCCAGCGCGATCAGCCCGAGGGCGACMGGGAGACGGTCGGCGATCGTGGTCYTGCCGTCTACCAGGACGGCGGATGCGCCACCGATCAGCACGCTGGTCCCCACGGGCGCCGGCACCGCACGCGCGGCCCGGACGAGGGCCTGCGCATGGTCCGACGCATAGTCCACCGCAGGTACGACCTGGAGGGAATCCGCTCCGGCGATCGCGAACCGGCGGCTGGCCGGACCGGGCGGTACGACCCGGCGCCCGTCGATGTGGGACCCGAGGGCGCTGTCGACCCGGGCCACGTCCGGCAGTTCGGACAGCGCGGTCGCGTAGGAGGCGAGCGCGGACCGGTCGATCATGCCCGGCCCGGTGGCTTGGACGACGACGTCGAGCGCGCCGCCGATGTCGGCGGCGAACGCGCCCCGCAGGGCGTCACCGACGATCCGGCTGTCCGCCGAGCCCGGCTTCAGCACCCGGTCGTCCGGGGTGCCGAAGTTCACGTGCAGAAAGGGCGCCCCGAGGACGAGCAGAACCGCGATCACCGGCAGGCCGGTGAGCACGGGGTGGCGCATCACGGTGCCGGCGACCTGACGCCAGAACGGCGAGTCGGCCGCCTCCCGCACCACGACCGGCGCCGACCCGACCGGCGCCGACCCGACCGGCGCCGACCCGACCGGCGCCGACCCCGCCGCGCCCGCGGGCCCGATCGCCTCGCCGCCCCGGGCACGACCGGCGCGGCGACGCCGCACGAGCCCGAGCAGACCGCCGATCCCCCAGGCGTTGACCCGCTCGCCGAGCACCATCAGCAGCGCCGGCAGGGCCACGACGGCGGCCAGCATCGCGACGAGGGTCACCGAGATCCCGGCGTAGCTCATCGACTTCAGGAAGAACGGCGGGAAGACGAGCATCACGGCCAATGCCACGATCACCGTCGCCCCACTGAACAGGATCGTCCGGCCGGCCGAGCGGACCGTCCCCTCCACCGCGGTGGCGCGGTCCCGACCCGCCGCCAGTTCCTCCCGGAACCGGCTGACCATCAGCAACGAGTAGTCGATGCCCAGCCCCAGGCCGAGGGCCGTCGCCAGGTTCACCGCGAAGATCGACACGTCGGTAAGCTCACCGATCACCGAAAGCGCGGCGAAGCCACCCAGCATGCCGAGCAGCCCGATACCCAGCGGCAGCAGGGCGGCGACCACGCCCGCKAACGCGATGACCAGCAACGCCAACGTGATGGGAATGGCGAACGACTCGGCGGCGGCGAGGTCGGCCGAGACGTGTCCGCTGATGTCCTCCCCGACCGTCGCGGCCCCACCCGGTCGGACCGTCACCGCCCCCGGCGCGTCCGCCCACGACCCATAATGATCAACGATGTCGGCGGCCTGGTCATCGTCCTGGACACTGGCGACGACGAGCGCCTGCCGACCGTCCCGCGAGCGCAGCGCCGGACCGCCCCCCGTCCAGTAGGACACGACGTCCCTCGCCCCGGCCTGGGCGGCGAGATCGGCCGCAACCTCCTTCCCCGCGGCGACGACCGCCGCGTCGTCGACATCGCCCGCCCGGGCGGTCACCAACAGGAGGAGGTTCGGGCGGCCGTGGAAGCGGGCGTCCAGGACGTCCTCGGCTCGGGAGGAGTCCGACGCTGGATCGTCGAACCCCCCCGTCTGGAGTTTGCCGAAGGCACCGCCCGCGAGCCCACCGGCGCCGAGCAGCACGAGGAGCGTAAGGACGAGGACCAGACRCGGGCGGCGCGTCACGAGCGCCACGAGCGGAGTAAACACGGAACCCTCCGAAGAGCAGGCGATGCTGAAGAGAACAGTGTTCGCGATCGCTGCTCGTGTCAAGACGCATCCGTTCGCAAAGTTGACAGCGTTCTCGTCGAGACCCACCATGACCGTGGTGAGCAGTCCGGTTCCCCGTCGCGAACGACTGCGGYAGGCCACTCTCGACGAGATCAAACAGACCGCGCGCGCCCAGCTGGYCGAGCGTGGCCCGGCTGCGCTCTCCCTACGGGGGGTCGCCCGGGTGATGGGCATGGCCCCATCGGCCCTGTACCGCTACGTGGACAGCCGGGAGATCCTGCTGGCCGAACTGGTCGCGGACGGGTTCGCCTCGCTGGCGGAGGCCCTGGAGGCGGCCTTCGACGCGGCCGATCCGCATGACCACCTACGACGCTGGCTCCAGGTCGCCCGCGCGCAGCGCCGCTGGGCCCTGGACCACCCGACGGAATACGGACTGATCTTCGGTCCCGGCATTCCCTGTGCCACGTCGACCAACGACCGGATGATCACACAGCTGCACCGCGCGGTCGCGGTGCTGTTCCGCTGCATGAGCGAGTCGACCGGGGCCGGCATGATCGACACCGCCGCGGTGGACGCCCAGCTCACCCCGCCGATGCGCGCCAGCCTGCAAGCCTGGGGACGCGACCACGACGTCGCGATCGACGCCGCCGGACTCGCCKTGTGCCTGGCCGTCTGGACCCAGTTGCACGGCTTCATCTCCTTGGAGATGTTCGGGCACCTCCCCCCCGCCCTTGACGACATCGACGAACTGTTCGACCGGCAGATGGCGGACGCGATCATCCGCGTGTGGCGAGGCGGGTACAACCTCGCCACGGTGATGCCCGTCCCGCCGGCCGGCCGACCGGTCGCGAAGTGACCACCCGGTGCCGGCCAGTCGGTCCGGTGATTGACGGTCCGGTGGTCGCCGGGCAGCGGTTCAGCTGCCCGGCGACCGGCCGCCGGACGGTCAGGCCGAGGTCCGCATTCGCCGCCCCAGTGCGTCGAGCGCGACCCGACGGGTACTCTTGATCTCCGGCAACCGCGCCTGATAAGCCGGTGCCGTGGCCAACGGCTGGTAGAAGCCGAGCCGCGGAACGAAGTCGGTGTCGTCGTAGCCCGGCGGCCGGTGCAACGCATACGTACGACCCGGGAAAAGCAGGTCGTAGTTGTCGGCGATCTGCCAGATGGCGACGTGCGGGTCGACCCGCCGACGCTGAAAGTACGCCTCCAGGACATCGATTGTGAAACTAATCTCATGGAACTGTTTGACCAGGCTGTGGTAGTGCTGGCCGACCTGATACTTGATCGGTAGTTCGACCTGGAGACTATCGGAGTAGTCGAGCAGATCGAGAGCCAGAACCTTCAGTGACGTCTCGACGCCGTACCCCCGCGAGAACGCCAGCGCCGCGAAGACGTCCGCGTCGATGACGAACTCCCCGATCAGCGGCTGGATTGTCCGAGTGATGGACGGCACATACCTGGCGAGCTGTTTCGACAACAGCGACCGCAGCATCTCGGTGGTTCGCCCCCCGGGCTGCCCGTCRCCAGTCACTCTACGCGAACTTCCGTTGACGAAAAGCGGGGCGTTATCGGCAGTCGCGGCGGCAGCCAGGACACCCACTGTATATGGATCATAGCTTTCCAGATCGGCGTCATGGAAGATGAGCCGACTCCCGAACGCAAGATAGGCGAGACTACGCATCGCACCCGCCTTGCCGCCGGTCGTGGTGGCCTCTCGGCCCGCGTGACGCTGCAGGACCGACTCCCCACGCACGACCCAGCTGGCGCCCGCGTCGGTCGCGATGCGCATCAGGCCATGTTCGTCCCCGTCCGACGACGGGTCGACAACCACGCCGATCTCGTCCAGCACGCTACGCTCCTGCATCCAGCGTTGCCGGTTGAGTGCGATGATGTCGCCGAGAGTTCGAGCCGCCTCCGGGCCACGGGCCGGGATGAGCAGACTCAGAGTGATGCCCTTGGCGAGTTTGTCGACCTCGATTGAGTCKAGGTCGAGGCTGGTGGGTTCGAGCGTTCGCACGGACGCCCCTCTCTCGTGACCTTTCTTCGGTACGGACAGCCCGTACCGGTGATGACGTCCAGATGGGGATCTGGTGYGGCATTGCCGGCGKTATCAGACGGGCTGGGTAGGGARTCCCCCGGCCACCCCGGACCGCATGATTGCGTACCTCCGTTCACAACGCCTCATCCGCCCGAGTCGTAGCCGGTACCTCCCCGCGTGTTCCGGTTCACCGCTTCCGCCTCTCGACCACCCGGGAACGATCGGTCCGCCACATGCAGGTGCTGGAGCGTCAAAGTATCGGTCTTACGACCGTGTCCGTCACTCCCCATCTTTCTCGAGGGGGAACAACCACCGCTTCTGGGACAAGGAGCGAACACTCGGCGCCGCACCAGCACGGCGCATGACCCCGCCGTGCCACGGAGAGTACCCGACCAAGCGCCCGGAACGGTTACTCCAGGACCGATCCGAAAGAACTACCCCCACACGGCCCGCCGATGCCACCGGATGGGCAGAATCGCTCACGGCGTCCTACTCTCTTTCGATCATGGCCATGGAAGGAAGACCGGCGCGCGGCCGGACCATCCCGAGGACGGACGATCGGGCGGCGCTCGCCGACCTGCCCRCCGCCGTGGCCGCGCTCACCATCGCGTACGCCGGGACACCACGGCGGATACGGCATCCGGGGCTGGGGGCTGTCTACTCGAACCAACCCTCTCGCCGACGTCATGCCCACCGACGTCATGCCCACCGACGTCATGCCCACCGACGTCATG
>NZ_MAQZ01000085.1:0-43281 GCF_001756285.1 Frankia sp. CgMI4 | reverse complement strand
CGGCCTCGCGCTGCGCGAACGCGGCTTTCACCCGGACCAGACCCCAGTTGTAGGCGAACCGCTCTGCCCCGGCATGCCGGCGCAGAGCGGCAAGCCGGACGGTGTTTGGATCGAGAGCGAACCCTCTCCACCTCCCGCGACGCCAAATCATGGAAGGGTCGGCTAACGAACCGCTTGTTCCAGCAGGTAGGTACAGCGGCGGAAGAGTGGTCCGTCGTGGTGGAGCATCGCCACGATTGTTACTTCAACCGGAATGTCCGAGTAGTGGACAAGGCCGGGTCGCCGGGCCGAAGCCGCAGCTCCCCGAGCTCCGGTAACAGGACTGCTGCCGCGACCGTGCGCTCCCGCCGGATGTCGCCGTTGTCGGGCACCCGGATGGGTGGGGCGGACAGCAACGCRAGGTGCTCCTCGGGCTCCTTCCCAAGGGTCGCGAGCACCGCCGTGGCAGCCTCAAGCCGGCGGACGGAGGAGTTGCGGGCGAACACGTTGATCTCGTCGTGGGGAACGAAGTCGGGATGGAGGAAGTGGTTGGTGTGGACGGTCTGTGGCGCTTGCACGGTCCGTAGCTCGTCACCGAGGATCTCCACCCAGACCGCCCGGGTGGCATCGCAGAGCGTCAGCGACCGGGAGCTGGCCAGCCGCAGGCCGCGGAGGACGTCGAGGGCTTCCTCGACGTCCTCCGCTGTGTCGAGCAGGTGCCGGATCGCCAGGTACGGGGGCAGACCTGCCCGCCAGTCGCCACCCAGGACGAGGTTGAGCCCGATCGCGAGGCCGCGGCTGTTGAGGCCGAGGTATCCGAGCAGGCCGCCGAAGCTCAGCACGAGCGAGCGGCCGATCGGCGAGGCCAGGTCGAGGACGGCGATCTGGTCTTCGAGGTCGCCGTTGAGGTCGACGGTCTGGGCGAGCAGCGGGCCGGCGACCCGCGCGTAGGTGGTGCAGTCACCCGCGGTGGGGATCTTGGTGTAGCCGAGGATCTCGCGCCGAAGCTGGAGCAGCCAGGCCTCGTCCTCGTCCAGGCCCGCGCCGGACGCGAGCCCGGCGACCTCGGCCGCGAGCCGCGGCGTGGCGTGCTCGATCTCCGTACGGTACCGGGCGATCGTCGGGCGCAGTCCGTCCAGCGTCACCGGGTCGGGCAGCAGCCGGCCGAGCCGGCAGACGTGGTCGTCCACAAACGACCGCAGCCGCCCCGCCAACGCCGCCCCGTGGGCCTTGCCCAGCTCCGACGGCTCCCCGTCCGCCCTGACCAGGACGGTCACGGGCACGCCTTAGGGCGCTCGGCGAGCGTCTTCTTCACGATCGGCCATTCCTCGACCAGCACGCTGTAGTAGATCGCGTCGCGACGGCGCCCGTCCGGCATGGGGTTGTAGCTGCGCAGCACCCCCTCCTCGACGGCGCCGATGTTGCGCAGGCCGCCGCGGGCCTGGGTGTTCAACACGTCGGTCTTGAACTCCACCCGCAGCGCGCCCAGGCGCTCGAAGGCGTGCTCCAGCAGCAGCACCTTGGCCCACCGGTTGATCCCCGTGCCGCGGAAGTCTCGGCCGAGCCACGACCAGCCGATCTCCAGCCGAGCGTCCGGCTCGGACAGGTTGCTATAGCTCATGCTGCCCGCGACCCGGCCGGTGCGCTTGTCGGTGATGACGAAGACACATCGCCGGCCGGCCCGATGGTCGGCGAGAGATGCGTCGAAGAACGCCTCGAAGTCGGCATCGGATTCCACCCGGAAGACGAAGTACCGCCAGATGTCCGGGTCGAAAGCGATCGCCCGCAACGCTTCCCGGTCGGCCTCGGTGACGGGTGCGAGGCGGRCGTGGTCGTTGTCCAGGACGGCCGGGCCGTCCGTGCGCCAGGCCACCGGTCAGGCCCCCGCTGGAGCGTGCCGGGACAGGATTTCCACGCAGTCACGCAGGGTGTGCATCCCGRCCAGATCGTCCTCGGTGAAATGGGCCATGTCGATGCCCGTGTCCCTGCACAGCGAGGTCAGGAACAGGACCTTGTTCAGCGAGGTCAGCCCGTAGGTACCGGTGAGGGCGGCAGCGGGCTCCAGGTCCTCGGGGGCGATGTCGATGGTCAGCACCGCGGCCAGGTTCTCCCGGACGACGGTCTYGATGTCAGGCAGCACAGAGTCGGGCAGCACAGAGTCAGGCAGCATGGAGTCCCTTCCTCGGGTCGCCGAGCTGGCGCAGGTACACCGCTCGGATCTGCTTCCGCTTGGGTTTGTACTGAGATGTGAGCAGGCCGTTGTCGATGCTGAACGGCTCGTCGGYCACCACGGCCCGGTGGATGTACTGGTCACCGCCGAGCGCCTTGTTGGTGGCCGCGAGCTGTGCGGAGATGGCAGCGGTGTCCGCCGGCACCGACGCCGGCGAGACGACCGCCACCAGCTCGGTCTGGGCCGGGCAGTAGAGCACGCACTCCGCGATGGCCGGGCTGGCCTTCAGATGCTCCTCGATCTGCCTGACGATGATCTTCTTACCGTTGTCCAACACGATCGTGTCGTCGGCACGACCGAGAACGAACAGGAAGCCGTCGGCGTCAAGGTATCCGAGGTCACCGGTGCGCACGGTGCCGTCGGGGCCGAAGACCCGCTCGGAGTCGCCGGGCTCGCAGTAGGCGTACCGCCCGTTCACCGGGTGCTGGGCACGGACGCTGATCACCCCGTCATCGTCGATGAGTACCTGCTTGCCCGGCAGCACCCGGCCTACGCTGCCCTCCCGGTGCGCGCCCGGGTGGTTCTTGGCCACGATGCACGTCTCGTTGAGGCCGTAGCCCTCGTAGATCGGCAGACCGAGCCGGTTGAAGAAGGCAAGGGTGGCGGGATCGGCGGGCGCCGAGCCCGTCCAGAGGTAGCGGATGCGGTCGCCGAACAGGTCGCGGGCCACATCGGCGAGGTCCMGGCCGGTGCGCTGGGTGYGGCGCTCGATCYGGCTGCGGGCACCTTCGAAGAAGCCGGGCACGCCCATGACGACGGTCGGCCGTACCTGGGTGAGTGCGACAAACGCCGCCTCGTAGGTGCAGACCGTGACGTCGTGGCCGTGCAGCAGCGCCGAATACACCCAGTAGCGCTGCTGAAGCAACGACAGCGGCAGAAACACCAGCAGATTGTCGCCGGGGCCGTGGCCGAACATGCCCTGGACGGCGTCCAGCGAGCTGTCGATGCTGCCGACGGTGGCGCCCAGGCCCTTGGGCGTGCCGGTGCTTCCCGAGGTGAACTTGATCGTGGTGACCTCGTCGGGGGCGTACCTGACCGGCGGCGGGGGCACGTCGGGCAGGTCGTCGGGCAGGTCGTCGAGCAGGTCGTCGAGCAGGGCCGCGAGTTGCTCGACACCGGATTCGTCGGACGGCCGGTCGGTGAACAGGAGGGAGAGGCCGTAGCGGTCCATGAGTTCGCGGGTAGGCGCGAACTTGCCCGGTTCCAGGCCGGCGGTCTCGACCTTGAGCCGCAGGGCAGCCAGGTCGAGCACCACCCACTCGAGGCTGTTGGCGGCGAGGATGCCGATCCGGTCGCCCGCGCCGAGGCCGCGGGCGCGCAGCCTGGCCGCGACCAGGCCGGACAGTCGCCAGACCTCGGCGAGCGGGACCTCGCGGGTGCCGGCCAGCCTGGTGATGTACAGCGTCCCGCGGTCCGGGGTGGACGCCAGGAGTTTGTTGATCATGACAGGCTCCTGCTGGTCGGGCGGAAGAACGTGGTGTGGGCGAGGGTGACCTTGCTGCCCGGCGGGATCAGCTCGACCGTGCTGGGCCACTGGTCGGGCGCCGGCTGGCCAAGGGCTTCGGCCAGCCGGACGGCGAAGCGCGGCATGACCGGCGCGGCGCCGTGCGCGAGCAGTGCGGCGGCGGCCAGCTCCAGTGCGGTGGCCGTGCGCACCTCGTTCGGCATGCCGCCGGCCCGCGCCAGCACGCGTTCCCGGCGGCTGAACCGGAGCGCGTCGGCCACCAGGGCGTCCAGTTCGGCGGCGGCCTGGTTGAGCGAGAACCCGCCGGGCCGCAGGCTGGCGGTGAGCGCCCCAAGCCGGGCAGCGAGCTGGCTGAGGAACCCGGCGTGCTCGGGGGTCCAGTTGCCGGCGTCGGGAGCCACCCCGTCGTAGTGGTCGGCCACGTGCTGGCCGAGGTCGTTCAGCCAGGCCTGCCAGGTGCCGATCAGGGTGGTCGCGAGCGTGTGCTCGTAGGCGTCGAGCTCGAAGTTCGTTCGCTGCGCCTCGGGACGGCTACGGGCGAGGAAGTAGCGCACGGCGTCCACGCTGCCGGCGTCGAGGATCTGCTTGCCCCAGATGGYGTGCCGGCGGCCGGTGGAGAACTTCAGGCCGTCGTAGAGGAAGAACTCGTTGACGTGGTAGTCGATGTCCGGCGTCCAGCCGGGCAGGGCGAGCTGGTAGAGCACCGGGTAGAGARTCGCGTGGTAGAAGCTGTTGTCGTAGCCGAAGAAGTGGACGATCTTCCAGTCGTCGGTCGGCTCGGCGGCCGTCCAGTCGCGGCCGATGCGCTCGCCGAGCTTCTGGATGCCGTGCAGGAAGCCGAAGGCCATCTCCGGCCATACCCAGATCACCTGGCCGGCGCCGTTCGCCTCGTGCGGGGTGATGCCCCAGTCGCTGGGGTGGCTGACCGGGATGTCGACCCGCTCCCGGCGGAACAGTCGTGCGGCGAGCTCCCGTAGCCGGGCCGGGACGCGGCCCCGGCGGTGATGGTCGAGCACCGTGCCCGCGTGCTCATGCAGCGGCAGCACGTAGCGGCGGACCGTGCCGGCAGCGGGTGCCTCGCCGGAGGGCTTGGCGACCGGATCGGCCAGGTCGACCACGGTGTTCGGCTCGCCGCACTCCTCGCAGATGTTGCCGCCGGTGATCTCACCGCAGCCGGGGCAGCCGCCGCGGACGTCGACCTCGTAGAGGTATTGGCCGGTTTTCGGGTCGAACAGCGCGGGGCCGTCGCTCGGGGCGATCGCGCCGGAGTCGACCAGCCTGGTGAAGAAGTCCTTCAGCGCGGGGACATAGCTGGGGTCGGCGTTTGTGACGGTGTACTGGTCGAGCGGGATGTCCATCAGTCGCAGGGTTTCCGCGATCTCGGCGCTGTAGTGCGCGGCCGTTTCGGCGTTCGACCTGCCTTCCCGGCGAGCGCAGTCGACCACGTAGGACTGGAAGTCGTCGCTGCCGGTCAGGTGCCAGATGTTGGCGCCGTTCATCCGTTGGAACCGGACGTAGGCGTCGGCACCCAGATACGGGCCGGAGAGGTGGCCGAGGTGGAGGTCGCCGTTGGGGGTGGGCGGCGTCGAGAAGACGAACACCGGGCGGTCGCCGTGCTCGCTGGTCACCGGGGTGGCCGAGGACACCGCGCGGGCGCCGTCGCGCCAGTACTGGGTGAGGAAGACCAGATCCTGATCCCCGGTGTTCTCCACGACGTGAGCCTCGAACGGCTCGAACAGGACGACGGTGCCCGGCGCGACCGGGTGGCGTTCGGAGCCCACGACGAACTCGCCGCGGCCGGCGACGATGACGATCAGCTCGGTTTCGTCGTGCCGGTGGTGCGCCGAGGCGACGCCCGGTGCGACCCGGCCCCAGGCGGCGCCGGTGCCCAGCCCGTCGACCGAGACCATGTCGATCCCGAATGCTTCGGAGAGCGCGGCGACGCCAAAGCGGTCGATGATCATGCGGTGTCCTTCTCGTCGAGCAGGTCGGCGGCCGCCGCGGCGATCGCGGGGGCCAGCCGGTAGCCGGAACCGCCCGCCGCGCCGGCGAACAGCACCCGGCCGTCGGCGGTGACCGGGCGCACGATCGGCGTACGGTCGGGGCTGTAGGCATCGCAGAACACGCGGCCGGAGACACAGTACGGGCTGAGCTTCGGGGCGTAACGATCCAGGATCGCCCGGCCGCGGTCGAGGTCGTCGGCGGACAGCTCCCCGGTCAGCGCGTCCGGGGTGACGTCCCAGTCGGGTGAGGTGTAGCTGAACAGCCAGTGGCCGCGGTGGGCCAGCGGTAGCAGGAACGCGTCCTCGTCGTGGAAGACGGTCGTGCGGTCGCGAGGGGTGGCGGGTCGTTCGATGTGCAGGGCGACCACTTTCTTGATCCGGACGCCGAGCGGGGCAAGCAGCTCCGGCCAGGCCAGCCAGGGACCCGGTGCCAGCACGACGCGGCCGGCGGTGAGCCGGGCACCGGTGCTCAGCGTGAGGACGACGCCGTCCGGTGCGGACCCCACGGCGGTGACCGCGGTGCCCTCCCGAAACGCCGCGCGGTCGCGGAGCCGAGCGGCCAGGAGTTGGGTGAGCGCTCCAACGTCGGCGTAGTGGGCGCCGTCGCCCTCCCAGCCCTGGTCGGCCGGACGCAGCCGCGCTTCGGGGAGGTAGTGCTCCCGGACGGCGGCTTCGTCGGTGCTGACCACGGTCAGGCCCACCGGGTGGATCGGCACCTGTGGGTCTCGCCGGCGCAGGTCCTCGTACCAGCGATGGCTGTAGGCGGCCAGCGCCCGCACCCGTGGGGTGGCACCGCGCGGGAAGTGCAGGCCGGCGGAGAACCGGGACACTCCGCCGCCAACCACTCCCCTGTCGATCACCGTCACCCGCCGGTGGGGCGCGCGGGCCAGTGCCTCGGTGGCCACCAGGCAGCCGACCACTCCGGCACCGACCACCACGACGTCGGCGTCCACATGATCGCACGCCCTTTGGCCCAGGATTTTCCCGGAAAGAAAGGCCTCCGGGCGTGCAGCTTCGCCATAATCGCACGCCCTTTGGCCCAGGATCGTCCCGGAAAGAAAGGCCTCCGGGCGTGCAGCTTCGCCATAATCGCACGCCCTTTGGCCCAGGATCGTCCCGGAAAGAAAGGCCTCCGGGCGTGCAGCTTCGCCATAATCGCACGCCCTTTGGCCCATTAGCGGGCCCCTGTCTTGGGTGACCACTCGACGAACGCCGGGTCCTGTCCCCTGCTCCGGACGCCGCGGATCCGGTCGACGATCCGCTGGCTGCGCCAGGCGGTGAGGCTGAGGTTCGGGTCGGCGAGGCCGCGCTGCGTGCGGACGGCATTTTGCAGGAACAGGTTCCGGTCGGCCGGGCCGTCCCAGTTGGCGGCGAAGTCGGCGTCCACCTGATACTCGTCGTCCTCCCGCGCCAGGCGTTGCTCCAGGGGTGCCAGGAAGTCCATCCGGGCCGGCTGGAACCCGGTGGCCCAGATGATCACTTCGGCCTCGAAGATCTCCAGGCCGCCGGCCAGGTCGTTGTGCTGGACGGAGATGCTCCAGCCGTCCGGCGAGCACGCCTCGACGCTGACCACCTCGCGGTTGGGGTAGAGCCCGGTGAGCTGCGGGGCGCCCGTGATGAACCGGTGGACGTAGATCTGCTGATAGATTTCCCGGGCGGTGGACTCGGAGATGCCGTCGCTGGTCAGCACCTGCTGGCTGTTGAAGTCGGCCCGTACAGCCAGGTCGAGCTCGGCAAAGTAGTCGGAGTGGCAGGGCATGTAGAACTCGTTGGTGAACGGCGAGTCGTCGATCGGGAAGTAGTTGCGCCGGCGGGACAGCCACGACACCCGGTGCGGCAGTTCGCTGTCGGGCCGGGAGATCAGGTCGAGGAACGCCTCGGCGCCGGACTGGCCGCCGCCGATCACCGCCACCCGCTTGTCGCGCAGGCGGACGGCTTTCGACCTGAACTCGCTGACGTGGAACTGAGTGCTGCCCAGGTGCGGGCGGGCGAACATCGGCACCCACGGCACGGTGCCGACGCCGACCACCACGTTGTCGGCGAGGAGAGCGCGCTTGTCGGTCTGCACGACAAACGCGTCGCCGGTGAAGTCGACGGCCTGCGCCTCCTCGCCGAACACAACGTTCTCGTTGCGACTGCAGGCCCAGCCGAGGTAGTTACGGAACTCCTCGCGGGGCACTTTTTCGAACTGTGCGTTGAGGTAGTGGTAGATTCGCCCGCGGTCGTGGAGATAGGCTATGAACGAGAATGGACTGGTCGGGTCGGACAGGCTCACAAGGTCCTTGAACAAGGACACTTGGAGGGTCGCTCCAGGGATGAGCTGATCGTCGTGCCAGGTGAATTCGGCCTTCCTGTCGATGACCAGGTTCGGCATCCCTGGGTCACCGTGCAACAGGGCTGCCAGGCTCAGGTTGGCCGGTCCGGCCCCGATTCCGACACAGCGGTACCGCGGAGACTTACTCCCCATGAGAAGAGCTCGCTTTCAGCGTTCGGACAGACGAACTTACATTCGCTCGTGAAACCGGCCGCGCGGGCCCAGGGCGTCAGCGATGGCGAGGCGCAGCACCTCGGAGGCGCCCTCGTAGATCCGCAGCGACCGGATCTGCCGGTACAGCCGCTCCGGCAGGCTGTCGTGCACCAGCCCGGCCGCGCCGTAGACCTGCACGGCCGCGTCCACGACCTGCTGGGCGGCCTCGGTGGCGTACAGCTTCGCGATGCTGGAGTGCCTGGCCAGCGGGGCGCCCCGGTCGGCCTCCCAGGCGGCCCTGGCCACCAGGAGGGCGGCGGCGTTCAGCCGTACCTCGACATCGGCGAAGCTGGCCTTCACCGTCGGCAGGTCGAACAGCCGCCTGCCGTACGCGGCCCGTTCTCTGGCCCTGGCCAAAGCGGCGTCGGCGGCCCGGCGGGCGAAGCCAAGCGCCGCGGCGCCGACGGTGAGGCGGAACCGTTCGAGCAGCTCCATGGCCACGACAAACCCGCCGCCGCGGGGGCCCAGGACGGCGTCGGCCGGGACCCGGCAGCCGTCGAACTCCAGTCGGGCGATGTCGCGTTCGGCCACCATGTCGATCGGCTCGATCCGCAGGCCCGGGGTGCCGGCCGGGACGAGCAGCGCGGTCAGGCCCAGCGCGGCCGGGCCGTCACCGGTGCGGGCCACCACGCAGAAGACGTCGGCGCCCGCGGCGCCGGCGATCCACATCTTGTTCCCGTCCAGGACGTACTGCGCGCCGTCCGGCACGGCGCGCAGGGCGAGCGCGGCGACGTCCGAGCCGGCCTGCTCCTCCGACAGCGCGAACGCACCTGCCAGCTCGCCGCAGGCCATGCCGGGCAGCCAGCGCCGCTTCTGCTCGTCGGTGCCGTGGCGCTGGATCGGCCAGGCGGCCAGGACCTGGATCGAGAACGCGAAGTCGGCCAGGTCCTCGGTGTAGGCCAGGGCTTCCCTCGTCAGACACAGGCTGCGCAGGTCGGCGGGCTCCAGCAACCCCGCGGCCCCCAGCTCGCGCAGCACGCGGGCGCCGTACTTCGCCGGCGCGCCGGTCCGGGCTGCCGCCGCCAGATCGGCGCGGGTGTCCCAGAACCTGCCGAGCGCCTCGGCCAGCTCGCGGTGTGACTGCTCGTAGAACGGCAGCGCCACCAGCTCCGGGTCCAGGCTCATGCGGCGGCCCGCCCTGCCATCAGGCGCCTGGCCAACTGCGGCTCGACGAAGAACGCGAACGAGGCGTAGCCGCGCCACACCCGCTGCCAGGCTCGCTCGACGGCAACCGGGCCGGCAGTGCGGCCGACGTGGTCGAGGTAGCCGACGATCAGGTCGGTCGCCTGGCGGGCGTGGCCGGCCGAGACGTTGTCGATGGACAGATGCGCCGCCTCGTAGGCGATGTCGAAACGGTGGTGGCGCATCTTCTCCATCTCATGCAGCCGCAGCTCGCCGAGGCCGAACATCTCTACCCCCAGGCTGTAGCCGAGGATCTCCTCGTAGCGGGAGTCCGGGAACAGCGCCAGGCTGAGCTGGTAGGTGGCGTACGGGTAGGTCAGGTCGGGCAGCTCGGCCTGGGTGAGGAACTCCTCCGAGCGCGGGTGCGGCAGGTGGATGTCCATGCTGGCCAGGGCCTGCTGGATCAGCGTGATGTGGTTCTTGGCGATGTCGCCGCGGCCCATCTCGTCGGCGTAGATGGCGAACAGCGGCCCGTCGCTGGGGCGGTGGAAGCGGCCGGTGTTGCCGATCCGGTGCATGCAGGCGCCGTCGACGAGGTTGCCCAGCGCGAACCGCTTCTGGTTGTTGATCACGTTCTTCCTGGACGGGATGTCGGTCAGCGGCCGGAAGGGCTCGACGAGCTTCGTCCAGTAGAGGGTGTCCACCMGCTCCCACAGCGCCTCGGGGCTGTAGTCGAACCAGCTGGCGTCGGTGTAGCGTCCGGCGGCTCCCAGCTCGAACATCCCCTCGGCCTGGGCGAGCACCCGCTCGACGCGGCTGCGGGCGGCAGCCAGCACGCTGGGGAACCGCTCGACGTTGACCAGGCGGTACAGGAACTGACGCTCGTCGAGAGCCGGCGGCTCGGCCGCGAGGACGTCGCCGGGGTTGGCAGCCACGAGCGCATGCTGCCAGGCAGCGGCACCCTCGTCGCCGGCGGTGCAGGCAGCCAGGTCGGCGCCGGGTTCCTCACCCGCGGCAACAGCGGCCGCCCACCGCCCGATCGTGCGCGCTTCGGCCTCGTCGAAGATCCCGAACATCGGCCCACCGAACGTGATCGCCCTGGTGAAGCGGCAACCGCCGGCCCGCAGCGGCTTCAGCTGGCTGGAGGAGCGGAACTGACGGATGAACGCCGCGGCGTCGAACGCCGGGTCGGCGAACAGGTCGCGCAGCGGGGTACCGGAGATCTGCACCTTGTGGTGCTGGCGGCCCGCGTACGGTGCGTGCCTGGCGACGATCAGCGCCACTCTGGCGTCGAGTGACAGGCCCTGGTGCCAGCTCGCGAGATCGTCGAGCATCGCCACGTGCGCGCTCTCCAGACGCACGACGAGCTGGATCGCCGCGAGCAGCCGCGCCCGGTCGGCCGGGCCGGTAGGCGACTGCTCGGTAAGCGCCAGATACTCCGCCAGCAGCGGCGCCKGATCGTACCCAGGGCCGTCCACACCGGGTGGGCCGTCCACACCGGATAGTGCGGCGTCGGTGCCCAGTGCCCGGAAGGCGCAGTGCACGCCGACCACCTCGGGCAGGAAACTGGCCGGCAGCCGGGACAGCGACAGGTAGAAGGCGGCCGTCACCACGGTGAGCGGCCGGGCCTGCGCCGCGGTCAGGAAGTCGGTGGCTGCCAGGTCAGGGAGCACCACGCCGTGCTCCGCCAGCAGCCGGCGGCGCTGATGGGCCAGGGTGCGCTCGGCCACGCCACGACCCAGCAACTCCAGCTGCTCGACGCCCAGCCGGTTGACAATCACGGCGGGTTGGGTAGCTGGCTGCGACACGGTGTCCAGCCAGCAGCCTTCGATCAGCGCGAGCGGGGCACGCTGCCGCAGCACCGCGGCCACAGTCTCGGCCGAAGCGGTGCGAAGCCGAGCGGCGACCCCCGCAATCGCCACGCGGGAGCCGGCCAGCTCGGCGAGCACGTGCTCCCGGTCCGGACCGGCTTCCCTGGCCAGACCGGCTTCCCTGGCCAGGGAAGCACTGTCCGGCAGGAACGCGGCGAGCACCCGGCGGGCGGCCACCAGCGTCGCCTCGGACTCCTGCTCGACCAGCAGCTGGCGGTACAGGGCGGCCGGCGGCCCGGCCACGGCCGCGGCTGCCTCGGCGGCCGCGGCCGGGCCGCACTCGAACGGTCCMAGCGGCAGCGAGGTCGTCAGGTCGGTCATGCGGCTTTGCTCCTCGCGGCCAGGTGAGCGGCGAGTCCGTGCATCTTCCCGGTGGCCTCGAACGCCTGACCGCGGCAGTTGAGGTGCAGCCTGTCGCTGCAGTAGATGCCCGCGTCGGCRCAGAGCGGATGGTCGGTGAACGAGACGAAGATCGCGCCGTACTCCTGGGACACCTCCCGCGTGATCCGGGTGACGATCCTGGTCGCCTTGCTGAACATCTCCCCGTACTTCTCGGAGACGATGCCCGCCTGGCTGATATCGAGCATCCCGATGGTGAGGATGTCGGCACCGGTCACCCTGACCCTGGAAACGATCTCGGTCAGCTCGGCGCGCACGGTGACCGGATCGAAGCCCGGCCTGATGAAGTCGTTGCCGCCGCCGGAGAGGAACACCAGGTCGGGCCTGAAATCCAGGGCCGGCCGCAACTGCGTCTGGCGGATTTCGGTCAGCGTCAGATCGCGTTTGGCCAGTCGAATCTCGTCGAGGTCAGGGTGAATGCGGTGCAGCACGGCACTGATCCGGTCCACCCAGGACAGATCCTGGTAGCCGGGCACAGCTTCGCGTATTCCGGTCGAGATGCTGTCACCGATCACCGCGATCCGCTTCCACGGCGCGCCCGCCAGCAGCTCCACACCGGCTTCGGTGGAGATGACGTATGGGTCGGTGGCTTCGGTCAGTTCGGTCATCCCTCGTCCTCGCAGTCGTCGTCGCCGTCGTCGGACCCGGCGCCGACGGCTATGACCGCGGACACTTCCCGCTGCCGAGTGGCAAACTCCAGCCTGGCGATTTCGTCGGCGATCCGCTCGTCCTCGGCGCTTATCTCGGCCCCGTCGACCCGGCTGAACCCGAGGACGCCCAGCTCACGCAGGCTCTCCTGCATCCTGGGGCCGAACAGGTTGATGTCCTTCAGCGTTGGGACAATCCGGGTGAACACCCGGCGCCGGAATTCGCGCTGGGCGGGCGAGCGGTTGGCCAGCGCGATGCATTCTTCGGCGCCGTAGTCGAGTTTGCGCCACATCTCCTCGCCGACGAACCGGTCCTTGAGCACCCAGCACGCCTCGACCGCGAAATCCTCCCGCTCACGCAGTTCGGCGGTGCTGAGCTGACTGTAGTAGTCGCGCAGTGCCAACCGTCCGAACGCGACATGACGCGCCTCGTCCTGCAGCACGTAGGCGTTGAGCGCCTGCGCCAGCGGATCGCGCATCCGGTCGCGCTGGATGCTGAACGCCGCCAGCGCCAGGCCCTCGATCATCACCTGCATGCCGAGGTAGGTGATGTCCCAGCGGCTGTCACCGATGATCGCCTCAAGCAGGCCGCGCAGACCGGTGGAGATCGGGTAGTGCACTTTGATCTTTGCCTGCAGCATGCGCTGGTACGCCTCGACGTGCCTGGCCTCGTCCATCAYCTGCGTGGCGGCGTAGAACTTCGAGGCGATGTCCGGCACGGCCTGGACGACCTTAGCCGAGCACACCAGGCCGCCCTGCTCACCGTGTAGAAACTGGGAATAGAGCCACCCGGCTATGTGCTGGCGGACGGTGGTCCGCTCCGCCTCCGGCAGGCGCTCCCATACCCGCGTCCCCGCGATCCAGATGAACTCGTCGGGCAGGCCGAGCGGGTTGTCCGGGTCGACGTCGTGGCTCCAGTCCAGCTGCGTCTCGGCGTCCCACTGGCGCTGCTTGCCGCGGGAGTACAGGTTCAGCATCTGTTCGGTGCCGGCGTCGTAGTCCCAGGTGAACAGCGCGTCCCCGCCGAGCGGAACGGCCCAGCCACCAGCCAGCTTCGCCATCGTGTCTGACTTCATGACCACTCTCTTCAGGTCTCTTCAGATCTCTTCAGGCTCGGCTGACGACAGCGCGCCGAAGACGTGAGGACACGGCCCCGAAGGCCCACGCCGCCGGCGGCGTGCCGTCCGGCCGCAGGAACAGCGCGGCCGGCTCGGCCACGGCGCACGGCAGCAGGCGGTTGAACCGGCTGCCACGGCAGGCCGCCCGGAACTCCGCCCCGCCGTCCCGGCCATGCTCGGCCGCGAGGTAGGCGAACGCCGGGTCCAGGGCGCGCCACTGACCGTCGAGGTGGACCTCGCACCAGCCGTGGTCGTTGCCGACGAGGCCCAGCAGGAAGCCGCGGCGGGCCCGCGCCTGGAATCCTTCGGCCCGCAGCCGGTCGGCGAGGACCCTCCCCGCCACGACGCA
Organism: Frankia sp. CgMI4; assembly: GCF_001756285.1. Lineage (NCBI taxonomy): Bacteria > Bacillati > Actinomycetota > Actinomycetes > Frankiales > Frankiaceae > Frankia > Frankia sp. CgMI4. Next base: position 29,571 of record NZ_MAQZ01000085.1, on the reverse strand, counting down.
GTCGGCGACACCCAGATCCCAGGACCGTCGGTGGTCGGTGCGCAGCGGCTCGGCGATCGCCTGATAGCGCACCGCGCCGCTGTCGAAGGCACCGAGGACGTCATCGAACGCCGCGCGGATCCGGCGGTCGGCGATGTCGAAACGCTCGCCGGTGAGCCGGACGCGCACCTGGTACGGATCGACCTGATAACCCTCGGCGACGACCGGCCGCGGCAGGTCGGCAGCCGGGTCGTCCAGGAGCTCGACGCCCTCGGCGTCGAGCTCCGGGACCGCCACCTGGAAGGTCTCACCGGTGGGTGCCCGGTGTACCGCAACCGTCCAGTCCAGGGGCACGAACCAACTGTCCGGCTCGGCCGCCACGAACCGCATGAGCAGCCGCCTGGCTAGTTCGGGCACCGTGGTGCCGGTGCCCGAGTGCAGCGCCGCGTTGGCGACGTCGGTGTAGTCGAGCAGGCCGTCGACCTGCCGCAGGCCGAGCGCGGCGACCCCGGCTTCGTCGGTGCACAGCACGGTGGCCGCGTCGGCGAGGGTGGTGTCGAAGACGGYCAGGTCCGGCGGGGTCGGCTCGAAGCGGAGTCTCACATGAGTTCCTTGATGAGCTCGGCAAGGTCACGCGCGGTAACTGCCGCGAACGGGACGTCGTCGGRAATCGCCACACTCAGTGCGTCCTCGAGATCCACCACCACGCTGAGGAYCACCACCGACTCGATCTTCGGTAGCAGGTGCATGGGGAGATCCAGGTCGATGTCGGCCTTGTCCATCTGCAGCCGGTTGGCCAGGGCGGTGGCCACCGCGTCCTCGACGGTCTGCATACTCATGAGGCGTCCTTCACGGTCTTCTGGTAGAGGTCCCTGGCGGCTTGGCGGCGAACCTTGCCGGAGCTGGTGTGCGGGATGGAGCGGACGGGCACGGGGTGCACGAACGCCACCCCGGGGCCGAGCTCAGCGGAGATGGCCGCCTCGACGGCACTCGTCAGAGCGGCGGCCTCCGCACCCTCGAGCGGCGTCTCGACGAGGACCGCGAGGTGCTCGAAGCCGCCGTCCCTGGCCTGGAGGGCGGCGCAGGCCCGGACGTCGAAACCCTGGACGCGGCGCGCGATCTGCTCAACGTCTTCGGCGTAGTAGTTCTGACCGCGGATGATTGCCATGTCCTTGAGGCGGCCGACCAGGAACAACTCGCCCTCGGCCTCGAACCCGAGGTCGCCGGTGCGCAACCAGCCGTCGGAGGTGAAGGGCTGTTGGTCGGCGGGCAGCCCGAGGTAGCCGCCCATCACGGCCGCGCCACGGATCTGGACCTCACCGACCTGACCGGCACCCGGGGCGTCGATCCGGAAGGCGATGCCCGGCGCCGCCGAACCGCAGGCGACGACCTCACGGGCGTTGTCGGCCTCCGGGGCGACGCGGGCGACCTCGTCGCCCGGCGCGAGGGCGAACCGGTCGACGGTGAGGTGCCACGGCAGGTCCTTCGGCGTCGCCCAGCTGACGACGAGCGTGGCTTCGGCCATGCCGTAGCACGGAAGCATCGCCTCGGGCCGGAACCCGTACGGGCCGAACACCCGGTTGAATGCCTCCAGCGTCGACCACCGCACGGGCTCGGCGCCGTTGCARGCGGCCCGCCACCCGGACAGATCGAGTCCGTCGGGAGCACCGCCGGCTTCGACCGCGTCGACCATGCGCTGATAGGCGAAGTTGGGCATGGGCAGCACGCTGGCGCCGGACGTCGCCGCGCCAGCCAGCCACCCGCGGGTGTCCCGGAGGAAGTCGGTGGTGCGCCAGAGGTTGACTGAGCAGCCCCTGGCCAGGTGCGCGAGCATGCCGAACAGGCCCATGTCGTGGAACAGCGGCAGCCAGATGCCGATCTCGTCGGTCTCGGTCAGGCCCAGGCCGTCGGCTATGGCCGCCAGGCCGGCCAGGATGGTGTCGGCGGTCAGCGCGACACCCTTGGGCGCCGAGGTGCTACCGGAGGTGTACTGGATCACCGCGAACTCGTCGGCCGGGTTCTCACCGACCGGCCCGGCCGGCTCGGGTACCTCCGTGATGTCGTCCAGCCGGACGTTCGGCAACGTTCCGAGCCGGCTGAGCAGGTGCGCGCTCTGGCCGTCCACCAGCAGGGTCTCCAGCTCGGCATCCTCGATGACGCGGCGCAGGTGCTTCTGGTAGCCCTCGCTGCTCCCGAACGCCACGGGGAGGGCGATGGGCACCGCGGCAGCCCCGATCCGGAAGCACGCGAGCAGCCCGCGCAGCCAGGGTTCGCCGTTGGCCATCAGGATGCCGACGCGACGCCGGCCGGCGATCACTGTTGCCGTCCGCTCGGCGTCGGCCAGCAGTTGCGTGACGGGTACGGATCGTCCCTCGAACGGCAGGTGCAGTGCCGTCTTCGGGCGGGCGTTGGTGCCTACCGCATCCCAGAGCGCGCTCACCAGGTCTCCCCCTTGCCCGAATAAACGAAATAACGCCCCAAATCGGGAGATTGACGGAATCAATGGAAGCGAAACACAAGTTACGTCAGAGCGCAAGAAGGTTACTAATCTTCAATCAATCGTTCGATTTCGACGATCTTTGCCGTGTTCCTTGAACCGGTATCTGGGTGTGCGGAGCTGGTGCGCGCGACCCGTGTCGGGTACGCGTGGGGAAAGCGGCGCTTCGCTCGCGCCGCGTCACCCAGGGCGCCGCGAGCCACCTCACAGCACGGCTACAAGCCGTCACCGATCACAACGTAGCGCGATCTCTGCGCGGCCCTGGGAGTTCGGGTACCCGTTCGCGCTCGGCCTGATGGCCTTGGTGTCCATTATGCCGTACGTGATCTTCAGGCAGCGGCGGTGGCCGTGACCAGCGCGCGGAGAACGAGGGCGTCGGCTGGCCCACGTAGCGTGAGGTTGCCGCCGGTGTGGATCGCGCAGCCCGCTCCGACTGCCTCGATCAGCTGGTCACGTATCGCCCCGCAGGCTCGTGAGCGGCGGCTCGTACGCGGAAACTGGGACGTATGGCGAGCGGCAGACTGCGGATCTACCTCGGCGCGGCGCCCGGGGTGGGCAAGACCTACGACATGCTCTGTGAGGCTCAGCGGCGCAAGGCACGCGGAACGGACGTCGTGGTCGGGCTGGTGGAGACCCATGGGCGACCGCGGACCGCCGCGTTGCTGGACGGATTGGAAATCATGCCCCGCCGCACGGTCTCCTACCGCGGTGCCACCTTTACCGAGATGGACGTGGATGCGATCCTGGCCCGCGCGCCAGCGGTGGTGCTCGTCGACGAGCTGGCGCACACGACCGTCCCGGGGTGCCGGAACGCCAAGCGCTGGCAGGACGTCCACGAGCTGTTGAACGCGGGCATCGACGTGCTGTCGACATTGAACATCCAACATCTGGAGTCACTCAACGACGTCGTGGAAAGGATCACCGGAGTCCCGCAGYGGGAGACCGTGCCGGACGCAGTGGTACGCGCCGCCGAACAGGTCGAACTGGTCGATATGACACCGGAGGCGCTGCGGCGGCGGATGGTCCACGGCAACATCTACGGCCCAGACAAGGTCGACGCCGCGCTGGGCAACTACTTCCGAGTCGGCAATCTGACCGCGCTGCGGGAGTTGGCGCTGCTGTGGCTGGCCGACAAGGTGGACGAACAGCTCGATCACTACCGCACCGAGCACCAGATCTCCGGCATCTGGGAGACGCGGGAGCGGGTGGTTGTCGCACTGACCGGCGGCCCTGAGGGCGACACGCTGATCCGCCGGGCRGCGCGGATCGCGGATCGCGCCAAGGGTGCGGACCTGCTCGCGGTCCACGTCACCCGATCCGATGGCCTGGCCGGTGCGTCGCCCGCGCACCTGGCCCGRCAGCGGGTGTTGGTGGAGAGCCTGGGCGGCAGCTACCACCAGGTGGTCGGGGACRACATTCCCATCGCGCTGCTTGAATTCGCCCGAGCGGAGAACGCGACCCAGCTCGTGCTAGGCGCGAGCCGGCGCGGCCGGCTGGCCCACATGATCGACCCTGGTATCGGCGTCACGACAACGAAACTGTCCGGGCCGATCGACGTGCACCTGGTCACCCATGAGGAGGTGGGCAAGGGGCGGCTGCTGCCCCGCCGGGCCCGTGGGCTGACCCTCCGGCGGCGGCTTGCCGGTGTCCTGGCCGCGGTCGTGCTGCTGCCGCTGCTGACCCTTGCGTTGACGCACCAGCGGACCGGTCTCAACCTGACCAGCAACGTGCTGGGGTTCCTGATCGTGGTGGTCGCTGTGGCGCTGGTGGGCGGCCTGCTGCCGGCACTGCTGGCCGCGGTCGGCGGCTTGCTGCTGCTGAACTACTACTTCATCCAACCAGTACACCGCTTCATCGTCGCTGAGAGTAACAACGTTCTCGCGCTCCTGGCGTTCCTGGCGGTTGCGGTGATGGTGAGCAGCGTGGTCGACCTGGCCGCCCGGCGGACCAGCCAGGCGGTACGCGCCACCGCGGAGGCGGAGATGCTCTCGACCCTGGCCGGGAGCGTGCTGCGCGGCGAGCAGGCACTGCCGGCGCTGCTCACGCAGGTGCGGGAGACGTTCGGGCTGACCTCGGTCGCCCTGCTCGAACGCGCGGCCGAGGGCGGTCAGAACGGCGCCCGCAAGGCAGACCGCCACGGCTGGCGGGTGGTCGACAGCGCCGGGCCCGACCCATGCCTGCGGCCGGACGAGGCCGACACGGAGGTACCGGTCAGCGAGAACCTGACGTTGGTCCTGCGGGGCCGGCCRCTGCCCGCGGCGGACCGCCGGGTACTCACCGCCTTCGCCGCGCAGGCCGCGGTCGCCCTCGAACAGCGACGGCTGGCCCAGGTGGCAGCGGAAGCCGGGCCACTCGCCGAAGCGGACCGCACCCGCCGCGCCCTGCTCACTGCCGTCAGCCACGACCTGCGCAGCCCGCTCGCCACGGCCTCGGCGGCAGTCGCGAACCTGCGCGGCAACGAGGTCGAGTGGAGCGCCGAGGAGCAGGCGGAACTGCTCGCCACCGCTGAGGAAGCGTTGGACCACCTGGCCCGGCTGGTGGAGAACCTGCTCGACATGAGCCGGTTGCAGGCTGGACGCCTGAGCGTGTTCCCCGCCCCGGTCGGGCTCGACGACGTGATTCCCGGCGTGCTGCGCGACCTGGGCCCGGCGGCTCGCGACGTGGCTGTGACGGTCCCGGACGACCTTCCGCTGGCCTACGCCGACCCGGCGCTGCTGGAACGGGTGATCGCCAACCTGCTGTCCAACGCGGCCCGCTACTCACCCCCGGGCCAGCCCCCGCTGATCACCGCCAGTGCGTTGCACGACCGGATCCAGCTGCGGGTCATCGACCGCGGGCCTGGACTGCCCGCGGAGGACCGTGACCAGGCGTTCACGCCGTTCCAGCGGCTGGGCGACACCGACAACGCCAGCGGCATCGGGCTGGGCCTCGCGCTCTCCCGAGGCCTGACGGAGGCGATGGGCGGCACCCTGACACCGGAGGACACCCCCGGCGGGGGCCTGACCATGGTGGTAGCGCTGCCGGTCGCGACGGTCGGCGATTCTACCCAGCCGGCGGACRGTGCGGCCTGAGATCGCGGGACGGTCAACAGACAACGAGGTCATAGTTTGACAACAAGGTCATAACTGGACAACAAGGTCATGACTGGATAACAAGGTCATGGTTGGAACCGGTAGCCCATGCCTGGCTCGGTGATGAGGTGGCGGGGCTGTGCCGGGTTGAGTTCAAGTTTGTGGCGCAGCCGGCCGATGTACTGGCGCAGGTAGTGGCTCTGCTCCTTGGGTGCGGGCCCRCCGGCCCGGGGCAGCAGATCCCGGTAGGTCAGTAGCTTTTCGGGGTGGCGGACCAGGACGTCGAGCAGGTGCCATTCCGTGGGGGTGAGCCGGACCTCGGCGGGGCCGTCCGGGCGGGCGCTGTCGGGTTTGCGGGTGACGCGCCGTGCGTCGAGGTCGATCAGATAGTCGCCCAGGGCGACGGTGAGCGGTTCGGTGGGCGGCGGGGTGCGCCGGACGACGGCGCGCAGCCGGGCGAGCAGTTCGTCGACCCGGAAGGGCTTGGTGACGTAGTCGTCGGCACCGGCGTCCAACGCTGCGATCTTATCGCTGCTGCCGGCGCGTCCGGAGAGCACGATGACCGGGGCGGCGGTCCAGCCGCGCAGGGCGTGGATGACGTCAACGCCGTCGAGGTCGGGAAGCCCGAGGTCGAGCAGGATGATATCGGGTTCGTGTTCGGCGGCGGCGGCGAGCGCGCGGCTTCCGTCCGCGGCGACGGTGACCTGGTAGCCGCGGGCGCGCAGGGTGATGTGTAGCGCGCGGAGCAGCCGTGGGTCGTCGTCCACCACGAGTACGCTGGTCACGCGTCGTCTCCCGGCAGTGAACCGAGCGGTACGGCGGGCAGGGTGCGAACCATCGTGAGGCCTCCGCCGGGGTGTCCTCGGGGCTGAGCGTTCCGTCCATAGCTTCGACCCGGGAGTTTGTCTGGGAAAGTGCCCCGGCCGCAGTGGGCGGTGCGCGGGACGGGTCCTGCGCACCGCCCCCGGGCCAGCGTCACCCGGGCCAGTCCAGCTACCTGGTCGTCCTGTCGAGGGCCAGGTTCAGGGTGAGGACGTTGACCGTGGGTTCGCCCATGAAGCCCAGCGCCCGACCGTCTTCGTGGTCGTGGACCAGCGCGTGGACCGTGGCCGGGTCGAGACCGCGTTCCTTCGCGACCCGGTTCACCTGCAGGTAGGCGTAGGCCGGGGAGATGTCGGGGTCGAGGCCGCTGCCGGAAGCGGTGACCGCGTCCGGCGGGACCGGGTTGTCCGTGCCCTTACCCGGCCCCTTGACCGGCGCAGTGACGCCGGCCGAGTAGTCCTCGCCGAACCTGGCGCACTCGACCTTGACGCCTTGGTACGTGGCGACGAAGGGCGCGGCCGGGCACTCCTCGTTGATGCTGACGACCCGGGTGACCGGTCCGGTGGTGCCGCCGGTCCGGAACACCGACAGGACCGCGCCGACGCCGTTCGCGGTGCAGAAGGGACGCCGGCCGTCAACCCCTTCCAGGTCACCGATGGCCTTGCTGCGGGCGCAGACCTGGGTGAGCAGGCTCTGGCTGCTTTCGTCCTCGTCCTTGGTGGCCGGGTCGTCGAAACTGTCGACGATGTTTTCCGGGCCGAGGTTGGACGCGGACGTCGACGTCGGGTCGTACCCGTCGCCGGCCGCCGAGGGGCGGGACTGGAAGTATTTGGGAATCGGGTTGCCCTTGTCGTCGGTGAACAGTTGGCCGATCTCGGCTGAGCCGACGATCTGGCCGCTGGCGTTCGTGACGAACGAGCCGTTCGCCTTATCCTTCAGCCCGGGAAGCTGCGCGATGGCCGTGATGACCAGCGGATAGGCGATGCCGGTCAGCACGGTCAGCACGAGCAGTGCGCGGAAGGCGGCGAGGTGCTGCCGCACGAAGGAGGGAAGTCGGGTCGCAGGCATGGTTACCGGGCTCCCGGGATGAACTGGATGACAAGGTCGATGAGTTTGATCCCGACGAACGGGATGATCAGACCGCCGACGCCGTAGATGTAGAGGTTGCGACGCAGCATCGCCGACGCGCTGGACGGGGTGTAACGGACGCCGCGCAGCGCCAGCGGGATCAGGGCGACGATGACGAGCGCGTTGAAGATGACGGCGGAGAGGATCGCCGACTGCGGGCTGTGCAGCCGCATGAGGTTGAGCGCGTCCAGCCCGGGGTAGATCGCCGCGAACATCGCCGGGATGATCGCGAAGTACTTGGCGATGTCGTTGGCGATCGAGAAGGTGGTCAGCGCCCCGCGGGTGATGAGCAGCTGCTTCCCGATCTCGACGATCTCGATCAGCTTCGTCGGGTTGGAGTCGAGGTCGACCATGTTGCCGGCCTCCTTGGCGGCCGACGTGCCGGTGTTCATCGCCACGCCGACATCGGCCTGGGCGAGCGCAGGGGCGTCGTTGGTGCCGTCGCCGGTCATTGCGACGAGCTTGCCGCCGGCCTGCTCTCGTTTGATCAGGGCCATCTTGTCTTCGGGCGTGGCCTCGGCGAGGAAGTCGTCGACGCCCGCCTCCTCGGCGATCGACCGGGCGGTCAGCGGATTGTCACCGGTGATCATAATGGTGCGGATGCCCATCCGGCGCATCTCGTCGAACCGCTCACGCATGCCCTGCTTGACGACGTCCTTGAGCTGGATCACGCCCAGGACGCGGGCCAGGCCGCCATCGGTGGCCTCGGCGACGACCAGCGGGGTGCCACCGGAAGCGGAGATGCCGTCCACGATCTCCCCGGTCTCCGCGGGCACGGCGCCACCAAGATCGCGCACCCAGGTGATCACCGCGCTGGCCGCTCCCTTGCGCACCTGCCGGTTCGCCCCCCCGTCGATCGCATCGAGGTCGACCCCGGACATCCGGGTCTGGGCGGTGAACGCCACGAACCGGGCGTGGCTGAGCTCGCCGGGACCGCGCTCCCGCAGGCCGTAGGTGTTCTTCGCGTGCACGACGATGGAGCGGCCCTCGGGGGTCTCGTCCGCGAGCGAGGACAGCTGGGCCGCGCTGGCCAGGTCATTCTCCGATGTGCCGCCGACCGGGACGAAGGCCCGTGCCTCCCGGTTGCCAATGGTGATCGTCCCGGTCTTGTCGAGCAGGAGGGTATTGACATCGCCGGCGGCCTCGACGGCCCGGCCGGACATGGCCAGCACGTTGCGTTGGACCAGCCGGTCCATGCCGGCGATGCCGATCGCGGACAGCAACGCGCCGATTGTCGTCGGAATCAGGYAGACCAGCAGTGACACCATCACGATCCCGGACAGGCCGTCGCCGTTCAGCGCACCGGTGTCCGGCACGCCCGGCAGCTGCGCCTTCGAGAAGATCGCCAACGGCTGCAGGGTCGCGACAGCGAGCAGAAAGGTGAGCGTCAGGGCGGCCAGCAGGATGTTCAGCGCGATCTCGTTCGGGGTCTTCTGCCGATTCGCCCCCTCCACCAGCGCAATCATCCGGTCGATGAAGCTCTCGCCCGGTTTCTGAGTGATCCGCACGACGAYCCGGTCCGACAGCACCCGGGTGCCGCCGGTCACCGAACTGCGATCACCGCCGGACTCCCGGATCACCGGCGCGGACTCACCGGTGATGGCCGACTCGTCAACGCTGGCAATCCCCTCGATGACGTCGCCGTCCCCGGGGATGAACTGACCGGCCTCGACGACGACGGTGTCGCCCTGCCGCAGCCGCGGCGCGGGCACCTCCTCAAGCCGGCCGTCGTCGCGCAGCCGGTGGGCGATCGTGTCAGTCTTGGTGCGGCGTAGCGCGTCCGCCTGGGCCCTGCCGCGGCCCTCCGCAACCGCTTCGGCGAGGTTGGCGAACAGCACGGTCAGCCAGAGCCAGACCGTGATCAGCCAGCTGAACGCGGTCTCGTCCCGAATCGCCAGGACGGTGGTGAACACCGCGCCGATCTCCACGATGAACATCACCGGGTTGCGCCACAGCGTGCGCGGGTCGAGCTTGCGCAGCGCGCCCGGCGTCGACCGCAGGAGCATCGTCGGGTCGAGCAGCCCCCCCTGCACTCGCCGGGGAGCCGGCGGCGGGGTCGGCGCGGGCGCCGGAACCGGCGTACCCGCAATGGTCGAGGTGGACATCTAGTGCAAACCCTCCGCAAGCGGCCCGAGCGCGAGCGCCGGGAAGAAGGTCAGAGCGACGATGATCACGGTGACGCCGGTTAGCATGCCGACGAACTGCGGGCGATGCGTCGGTAGTGTTCCCGCGGTTTCCGGCACCGGCTGCTGTTTCGCCAACGATCCGGCCAGCCCCAACACGAAGACCATCGGCAGGAACCGCCCGAACGCCATCGCGAGGCCGAGCGCGGTGTTGTACCAGTCGGTGTTCACCGTGATGCCGGCGAACGCCGAGCCGTTGTTGTTCGCCRCCGAGGTGAAGGCGTAGAGCACCTCGGACAGGCCGTGCGGCCCGCTGTTGAGCATCCCCGCCCGTTCCCCCGGCAGCGCCATCGCCAGGCCGGTGCCGACCAGCACGATGACCGGCATCGTGAGGAAATACAGCGAGGCGAACTTGATCTCTCGACTACCGATCTTCTTGCCCAGGTACTCCGGCGTTCGTCCGATCATCAAACCCGCGACGAACACCGTGATCACTGCAAGGACCAGGATGCCGTAGAGTCCCRATCCGGTGCCGCCGGGCGCGACCTCGCCGAGCATCATGTTGAACAGCAGCGTCGCGCCACCCAGGCTGGTGTACGAGTCATGGAACGAGTCGACGGACCCGGTTGACGTCAGCGTCGTCCCCGTGGCGAACAGCGCCGAATCYGGCACACCGAACCGGGTCTCCGTAGCCTCGCGGGCCGCCCCGACCGCTGTCGGCACCGTGCCGTGGTGGATCGCCTGGAACACCTCGTTGGCTCCCAGACTGCCCAGCGCCAGCACCGCCATCACCGCGACGATCGCCAGCCCCTGCCGGGTGCTGCCGACCATCTTGCCGAACGTCCGCGGCAACGCGAACCCGATCGACAGCAGCAGGTAGATCTCGAACCAGTTCGTCCAGGAGGTCGGGTTCTCGAAGGGATGCGAGGAGTTGGCGTTGTAGAAGCCGCCGCCGTTGGTGCCGAAGTCCTTGATGGCCTCCTGGCTGGCGACCGGACCCCCGGTGACCGCCTGCTCCCCCCCGGCCAGGGTGGGGACCGTGGTGTTCCCGTGGAAGTTCTGGATCGCGCCGCCGACGATCAGCACGATCGCCGCGAGCGCGCAGACCGGCAGCAGGATCCGCACGACGGTGCGGACCAGGTCCACCCAGAAGTTTCCCAGCTGGTCGGTCTTCTTCCGGGCGAAGCCGCGCACCACCGCGATCGCCACCGCGATGCCTACCGCGGCGGACACGAAGTTCTGCACCGCCAGACCGGACATCTGGACCAGATGGCCCATCGTCGACTCACCCGAATAGGCCTGCCAGTTCGTGTTCGTGGTGAAACTGACCGCCGTGTTCCACGCCAGGTCCGGCTTGACCGCCGGCAGGCCCAGYGCCAGCCACAGGTGGTTCTGCACCCGCTGGAACAGGTACAGGAACAGCACCGATACGAGCGAGAACGCCAGCACGCTGCGTGCATACACCGACCAGCGCTGCTCGGCGTCCGGATCCACCCCGACCAGCCGGTAGATACCGCGTTCCACCCGCAGGTGCTTCCCGCTCATATACACCCGGGCCATATAGTCGCCAAATGGCCGGTAAGTCAGGGCAAGAGCCAGCACCATCGAGACGATGAAGATGACGCCTGCGGCGTTCGTGCCCATCTAGAACCGCTCCGGGGACAGCAGAGCCGCCACGAGGAAGATCGTGAGAGCTACGGCAAGGATCAGGCCGGCGATGTTCTCCACRCTCACAGCTTCTCCACCGCCTTGAGGGTTAGCCCGAGTACCGCGAACACCGCAAGGGTCAGCAGTACGAAGACAACGTCACGCACGGAACTCCTGCCTTCTACTTTGGATGAGATCGGATCTGGATGAGATCGGAACAAATGTCGCCGCCTTGGCCGGTGTCCTGGCCTGATGGCAGGTGCCAGTATCGAGCCCTTGCCGCCAGCGGACCAGCGAAGCTAACGGTCCAATGACGCCCAATCCCGAAAATTCAACACGGCGCTCACACGGCATCCGACCCGGACGAGATCCGCACCCGCGTAAAACTCGGTGTGCACAACCCGGATGAGACGCAGAACACCTCTCGGTGGTCCACGGACAGCCGCCCGGGCGGGGACCAGGCCGGTCCGCCCTGCCCTGTCCAGGTGATCCCCGCGAAGGGTGTCCGGACGCCGGGGTGTCCGGACGCCGGGGTGTCCGGACGCCACCGTGAGTGCCAATGAGGCGTGGTGGTTACGGCTGGTAGCGGTAGCCCAGGCCCGGTTCGGTGGTCAGGTAGCGGGGTCGGGTCGGGTCGGGTTCGAGTTTGCGACGCAGTTTGTTGATGTAGAGGCGGAGCGAGGAGCTGTCGTCCGCCACGCCGGGACCCCAGACCTGGCTGATCAGCTGCTGATGGCTGACGAGCTTGCCGGGGTGGCGTACCAGTGCTTCCAGCAGCCGCCATTCCGTCGGGGTGAGGCGTGGACCGTCCGGCTTGTCCTCTCCACCGGTCGCGGATGGATCCTCATGACCGCTGCCCGCGTCGGCGTCGGCGTCGGCGTCGGCGCTGTCTCGTGAGCTGATTCGCTTTTCGCCGAGGTCGATCCGGTACCGGCCGAGGTCGACAACGGTCACCGATTCCGCGCTGGTGGCGCGGCGGGTCACGGCCCGGACCCGGGCCAGCAACTCGTCGATCGAGAACGGCTTCGTGACGTAGTCGTCGGCGCCGGCGTCGAGCGCGGCCACCTTGTCGTGGCCCGAGGCGCGACCGGACAACACGATGATGGGAACCCCGGTCCAAGCCCGTAGCCCCTGGATGACCTCAACGCCGTCCATGTCGGGCAAGCCAAGATCCAGAATGACCAGGTCGGGTGGGCACGACGCCGCCTCCGACAGCGCGTGCCGGCCGTCCAGCGCTGTGCGTACCTCGAACCCCCGAGCGCGCAGGGTGATTCGCATGGCCCGCAGCAGCTGYGGTTCGTCCTCCACGAACAGAAGACGGGTCATATCCGCCCCGTCCCCTCCAGCCACCTCCGGACCGGCGGCGCCTCCTAACCTGGCATCATCCCTCATCCTCGCCCCCTGCGCCTTCGCCCGTCCGGATCAGAAGAGGGTCAGGGGCTCGGTCGGTATCGGCTGAGGCAGTGCATCGAGCTCAGGCACCCGTACCCGTACGTCATCGTGGAAGCAGCGGGCGAGTAGTAGCGCGTCGGCGTTGTCCGGGGTGTGAATAAACACGGTGGGTGATCGACCCTCGCGCAGCCACTCGATGGCAGTGTCAATCCAACGCTGCCAGCCTTTGATCGTCTGCGTGGAGGCGTCGCGGCCGAGGTAGCGGACGATCGGCCGGTCGGTCAACGCGAGCGATCGGAGCGGYACGCGCGGTTTCCTGGTCCAGGCTTCTCGTTCGGCATCGCTGCCTGGCGGGCTTTGAAAGAATGTGGTGGTGTCGAATGGAATCCATTCGGCGGTCGCGGCGGCAAGGACTCCTTCGAGAAGTCGCGCTGCGCGAGGGTCGTTGAAGAATGCGGGGTGGCGGACCTCCACAGCGTACCGGTGGGACCTGGTGAGCCGGCGCAGAAAGCGGGCAAGCACGGGGACGTCGGCCGGGGTGAACGATCCTGGTAGCTGTATCCAGAGGGCATGGGCCCGTGGGCCGAGTGGCTCGATCGCTTCCAGGAAGGCGTGTAACGCTTCGTCGACGCCCGTCAGGCGGCGTTCGTGCGTGATGGTTTTTGGCAGCTTGATCACGAATCGGAAGTCGGCGTCGGTCTGCTGCGCCCACGAGGCCACGGCGCTCCTGGCCGGAGTCGCATAGAACGTTGCATTCCCTTCGACCGCGTTGCACCAGCTGGCGTAGTTTCGCAGGCGTTCGTGAGGCGGGAGCGGATGCGCCAGAAAGCGCCCTTGCCATGACTTGTGAGCCCACATCGCGCACCCCACATGAAGACGCATGACCCAAGCCCTCCATGAACAAACTGCTCCCGAGGCAGCCGGAACCGAGTTCGCCCGCCAAGTCGCGACCGTGCCACAGGTACTGTAGTCCGGGCGTCGAGTCCGCCCCCGGCGTCCGGTGCGCCGCGGGCCGACAGCCCGCGCTCCAGCGATCCACTATCCTTTCCGTACTGGCGAAGTCTAGTTGACCTACGGATCTGGAGCCCTTCAAGCTCCGGAGCTGGAGGGCCCGCAGCCACGGATCCGGCAACTTGGACGAGAGAACTGATACCGCCGGGCTGCTGGGCTTCTCCGAGCGCGACAGCGTTCCTGTGACCGGGTCCAGGCGTCGGCACCATCACCGACCCGCCTCAAACGCCCTGACCGGAGACGGTTCGCCGAGGTACTGGGCAACGGCGGCTTCGGATGACATCCGCTGACATCCGCGGTTGCACCGCCGACGAGAGACCGAGCGTATGCGGCGACTGCTCGACGACGTCTTGGGGATCGGCGGCCTTGGGGAACGGCGGCCTGTTCGTGCGGCGGTGCGTGGAGACCGCCACCGCATGAGGGCCACACAGACTGGTCGGACCCCGGGGGCCGTTCGTCAACCGCGGGCCTCGATCGTGGTGTGTGGGTGCTGGGCGATGCTGGTCTGGCTGAACCTGACTATTCTTCGGCGGGACTTCCGCGACGTCCCCCTGTGGCGCCAGGCGGTCAGCGAGATGCTCCGTCTTGCTCTCCAGGGTCCCGAGGACCCGGTGATCGCGCCGATGACCATCCTCGATTCCGACCTGCTCGCCGAGCTGACGGCCTCGACCCGCGCCGCCGGACACCGCGCCGCCGGACACCGCATCGCCGGACACCGCGCCGCTCATGTCACGCTTCTTGCCGACCGCACGACAATGATCCGCCGCATCCACCGACGCGGGGATGCGGACGCCGGAGTCGCGATCATCTCGCCCGGCCTTGTGGGGGGCGAGGTTCCAGACCCGGAGGAACATCGCGCCCTGGCTGGCGAGGCCTCCGGCGATGGGATCACAATGGTATCGTTTTCCCATGGAAGCCGTTGTCGATCAGGCGGGCCGGATCGTGTTGCCCAAGCTCCTCCGCGAGGCGCTGGGCCTGTTCCCGGGAACGAAGGTGGACATCTCGCCCTATGGCGCCGGTGTCCAGATCGTGCCTGCCGGCAGGACCGCGCGCCTCGTCGAGGAGGATGGTGTGCTCGTGTCAGCCGGCGATACGCCCGTCGACGACGACATCCTGTTCGGCCTCATTGACGCAGGCCGCAGGTGACCATTGCGGTCGACACGAGTGTCGCGGTTCCGCTCCTGGTACGTTCGCACACGCACCACGCGGATGTGGTGCAATGGTGGGGCGGGCGGGAGCTTGCGCTGAGTGGGTATGCGCTGGTGGAGACCTATTCGGTACTCACCAGAATGCCCGGCGACGCGAGACTGTCCGGGCCGGACGCCGCGCGTCTGCTCGACGTGCGCTTCACTGCACCGTTAACGTTGAGCGGACCGCATGCGCGGAAGGTTCACGCGACGTTGAGTCGCGTCGGTATTGTTGGGGGCGCCGTCTACGATGGGCTGGTGGCTTTGGCTGCCAAGGAGCACGGCCTGGCCCTCGCGACGAGGGATGCTCGCGCACGCGGGACCTATGACGCGCTTGGAGTCAAGGTCATTGTTGTCGCTTGAGGTGGCTCGCGACTCCGAGTACGTTTCACTTCCCGATCCTCGCGGACGCGCCGCGTAATCAATTGATGGATCCGACTTTCCGGTAGTTCCGCGACGTCKTCTACTATTCGATCTTGGAAGCTACGATCGGCCGTCCATACACCCTCTACGCCCATGGCGACAGCGACACGACCGGAGCGGTCCGCGGGGTCAGCAGGGACGCCGCCCAGATGGGTCCTGAAATCATCATTCGCCCGTCGGGACCCGGGCGCCGACCAGCGGCGGTGCCCGATGACCGCCCAGCCGGCACCATCCGTATCCGAGTCGAACGTGCGTTCCGCAAACCTGGTGGTTCCGGCGGCTCCGGTCCGCCTCGTCACCATGATCGTGGGGATCGTGGTGATCGAGGCGCGGCCGGTTACGCGGATTCGAGCGCGTCCTCGACGGCGAGGCGCTCGCAACGTCGTTTCCCCCATTCGCCTAGCGGGCGGAGGGCCTCGTTGAGTGAGATGCCATGCTCGGTGAGGGAGTACTCGACCCGGGGCGGGACCTGGCGATACACCTCGCGATGGACCAGGGCGTCCTCCTCCATCTCGCGCAGGTGCTGGATGAGCATCTTCTCGCTGACGCCGGGAAGGCCGCGCCGCAGCTCTCCGAACCGCCGGGTTCCGTGGTTGTTCAGCTCCCAGAGGATCAGCGACTTCCACTTCCCTGACACCACGTCCATACCGGCGTCTATGCCGCAGACGTAGGGACCGCGCCTCGCGCTCGTCGCCATCAGACCCTCAACCTCGCCTCAGCTGGCCACTTACTTCCTGGTAAGTATTGAACAAAATTGTAGGTACTTGCCGGTGGGGAAGGTTCGGGCGGAGAGTCGGGACGGCACGCCAGTCAGACCACCGAGCGGAGCGAGGGCAATCCATGACGACCTGTACGACCTTCCTGGGCTTGGGCGCGATGGGCAGCGCGCTCGCCGCCGCGACTCTCGACGCCGGCCGACCAACCGTGGTGTGGAACCACACTCCAGGCAGAGCACGGGCTCTCGGCGATCGTGGCGCCACCGTCGCCGAGACCGTCGAGGAGGCGATCATCGGCGGCGGGGTGGTCGTCGCCTGCCTGCTTGACCATCGGTCGGTGCACTCTGTGGTCGAGTTCACCGAAGCCGCGCTGGAATCGCTGGTGACGGCCAGCCTGGACCAGGGCGTCAATGTCGAGGTGCTGCGGCCCGTCCACGACATCGTGCGCCGGCAGATTACCGCCGGATACGGCCAGCAGGGCACCGCCCGCATCTTCGAAGAGCTCAGGAGCTCCCGATGAGCGGCGAGGGCGGTCTGTCTCCTGTGACGGTCGTCGGCCTTGGCCCGATGGGTCGGGCAATGGCCGCGTCCCTGTTGCGGTCCGGCCATCCGGTGACAGTGTGGAACCGCACCGAGGGGCGCGCCGACGACCTCATCGTCAGGGGCGCCACGCTGGCACCCACAGCGACAGCCGCGGTCGCCGCCAGCGAGCTGACCATCCTCAGCCTCACCGACTACCAGGCGATGTACGACATCCTCGACCCGGTCGCCGAAAGTTCGCGACCCTCCGCTGTCCTTGCCGGCAAGGTCCTGGTCAACCTCAGTTCGGACACCCCCGATGCCTCCCGGGATGCGGCGGGATGGGCGGCCAGACACGGAGCGAGCTTCGTGACAGGAGGCGTCATGGTGCCCGCTCCCGCCGTCGGCGGTCCAGGGGCACATGTGTTCTACAGYGGGCCCCGCGCGGTATTCGACATACACGAACCGACGCTCAGACTGATCGGCGAGCCCCGGTACCTCGGGGAGGACCCAGGCCTGGCCCAGCTCTTTTACCAGGCGCACCTCGACGTCTTCCTCACCGCCCTGTCAAGCCTGCTCCACGCCACCGCGCTCGTCACCGCCGCCGGTGTCCCRGCCGCCGACTTCCTACCCGGCGCGCTGAACACCCTCACCGACATCCCGACGATGATCGGAGACGGATGGGACCTGGCCCGGCGCCTGGAGGCCGGCGAACACCCCGGCGACCTCAGCACGGCACGGATGATGGGCGCCACAGCGAACCACATCGTGTGGACGAGTGAGAAGGCCGGCATCGACACAYAGCTGCCCAAAGCCGTCAAGGCGCACTACGACCAGGCCGTCACCGCGGGCCGCGGCACCGAGAACTGGACCGTTCTCTACGAGATGCTCAAAGGCTGCGACTGAGGAACGACCAGAACCACGGTCCTACCACCGGGCCACGCAAGCTGCGTACCTGGCACAGGGTAGCTGTTCACGTCGGTTGCGCGGCGGCCTTGTAGATCTTGTTTGGTGATCGTGTGGCGTTCGCGGGCCGGTGGGTGATGATCGGATAGCGTCACGAGTCGTGGAGTCAACCGGCCGCCCGACGTACCCGGATCATCCGCAATCCGGCAAGGGGCGTGCGGCTCCCACCGGCCCGGATCCCGGACAAGCTCTTCCTCGTCTACGCCGGGCGGTTCCGCCCGTTTCCAGACCGCCCGATGATCGTGACCGCTGGGCGTCGTGGTCGCGTCGACCTTCCTGCGATCGAGGGGAGGGCGGCCGGTCGGTACCCCTCGCAGYCAGTGTCGACCGTCCCGCCGTCGATCTTCCATGTTCTCCGATCTTGGGGCGCGAGYCACAACCGCCAAATGTAACCGCCACACGCCAAATGTAACTCCGTCGTGGTTACATTTGGGTGTGCCACGTGACGTGAGCCAGACGATCGCCTTCCTGCGCGCGGCGGGAGGCGACACCACCGAGGTGGAGGTCAAGTCTGCCGCCGGCGGGTTACCCGCCTCGTTGACCTCTACGCTGAGCGCGCTGGCGAATCAGCCCGGGGGCGGGACCATCATCCTGGGACTCGACGAGCGGGCCGGGTTCCGCCCCGTCGAGCTCAGCGACCCGCAGGTACTCAAGCAGGGCCTGGCTGCCAGGGCCCGGGCATTCACACCGCCGGTCCGTCTCACGATCGAAGACGGGGAGGTTGACGGGGCCGCGGTCGTGGTTGCGCAGGTCCAGGAGTGCGACCGGTCGACCAAGCCCTGTCGCGTCACCGCGACCGGCAGGGCGTACCTACGTGGCTACGACGGCGACTACGCCCTGTCTGACGTGGAGGAACAGGGGTTCCTGGCCGCTCGCCAGCCACCGCTGTTCGACCGTTCACCTGTCGAGGACGCCACCATCGACGAGCTGGACACCGAACTCGTCGATGCTTYTCTACTCGCTGTCCGCGAACGCGACCCGGCCGGGCTCGGCCGTTTTCCCGACGACACCGAGCTCCTACGCYGGGCTGGGGTCACGATGGATGGCGGGCAGCCAACTGTCGCGGGACTGCTCGCTCTCGGGGTCCATCCCCAACAGTGGTTCCCTCGCTACGTCATCCAAGCCGCCGCGCAGCCCTTGCCCACCGGCTCCGCCGCAACGCGGGCCCGCAACCAGGTCACCATCAGCGGACCGGTCCCGCGGATGCTCGACGCGGCGCTGCTCTGGGCCCGACATACCTTCGACACCGCCATCGTCGCCGAGATGGACGGCAGCGTTCGTGACCGTCCGATCTACCCACTCGTCGCCTTCCGTGAGCTGGTCGCCAACGCGCTGATCCACCGCGACCTCGATCACTGGTCCGCCGGGCTGGCCGTCGAAGTGCGGCTTCTGCGGGACCGCCTGGTAGTGACCAATCCCGGCGGCCTGTACGGCATCACCGTCGACCGGCTCGGACGCGACGCGGTGACCTCCGCCCGCAACGCCAGCCTGGTCGCGATCTGCCAGCACGTCCGCTCTGCGCAGACCGGAGCTCGGGTTATCGAAGCCCTCGCCAGCGGGATTCCCACCGTCACCGAGGCTCTCGCCGACTGTGGCCTGCCGTCAGCCCACTACGTGGACAGCGGCATCCGGTTCACCGTCATCCTCCACCAGTTCGCGACCGCCACGCCCGTGGCAACCGCCGAGCCCCCGCTGGGCGCCACGGAGCGTCGCGTCTACCAGGCCCTGACCCGTCAGGGACGAACAGTCAGCGACCTCGCCGAAGAGCTCGGGCTGTCCGCTCCGAACATCCGCAAGGCCCTGCGAAACCTGCGCGGCCGCGGGCTGATCCTTCAACTCGGCGGCAGAGGCAGGGCCACCACCTACCAGCGGACGGACTCATAGCCGATCGATCCTTACCCGCCAACCACTACACGCCCTGGACCATGCCTGGCCCATCCCCATGTTCCACCCGGCCAGATGACGCCGAGTCCACCGCGCGAGCCAGATGAATCACGTCACCGCCGCTGGTCACGGTGAGAAGCATCGGCGCCCCATGCGTGGTCCTTTGATGTGCCCCGAAAGCCACGCATGGGGCGAAACGGCCTGCACTCCGCGTGGTGTGGCCGCGCGATCAGTCGAGCCACAGCGACGGAACTCGTGGACGCCGATGTACACGCAGAGTCATCAGAGGATGAGTGGGTTCATGGCCTGCCGCAGGCATCTGACGACCCTGCACGGGCACGCTCCGTGATCCCCGCGCCGACCTTGGACGGCGGGTGACCTTGACGGAGGGATCCACTTCCCGGTCTCGAGTGCGGGCGCGGCGGCGCGGGATGACCTTGCTCGACAGAAGCCCCGGCGGCCCTAGATCTGGGCATCTACCTGCGGGTTTGGTCGTCCAGGCGGGRCTCGGACCACCTGTCGAGGTCCTGACCAGGATCGTTCCACAGCCCTGGATCTCAAAGGGATAGATCGTAAACCGCATCCACCCAGGTCGGAGGAATGATCAAAAAATTGGTGGGGCTCGAACCCACGACCGGAGGATTATGAGGACTATCCGGCTATGCGGTGTGCTGAGCTGCATCGACGCACGTCACGCGCGACCGTGAACGTCGAATACTCCTCTGTACAGAGATCCGTCTGGTTGCAATCCTGTCGAGGAGATCACACCACCCAGCGGTGGTCACAGACCGGCGCGGCCGTGGCCGGTCCGGGGCACGGCCCTGCCGCGGAGGGGCGCCCCGACGGCGGCTGCGGCTTCGACGCGGTCGCGTTGCCTTGCGATGCGCGTCCACGCGAGCCCAGGATCTACGCTGGGATCGGATGGTCGCGTCCCACCGACGTCTTGGACGCGTGACGACTCATCCGCYCGGGAGGCGATGGTGACGACGGCCTTGCCAGAGGACAGCTGGCTGCGCGACCTGCGCCCGCAGCCCGCGCGCGTGACGGCAGCCGAGTACGAGGCGCTGTCGGAGGAGATCGCCCGGTCGATCGAGATCGTCGACGGTTACATCATCTTCTGTGAGGCTCCCGCCCCGGACCACCAGACCGCGGGACGGCGGCTCGCCAACCTGCTGGAGCGGCACGCCCGGAACGCCRTGAAGTCAGGCCGGTACGGCTGCCTGACGGTCAACAACGACGTCGACCTGCGGCTCCGCGACATCCCCCTGCTCAACCGCCGGCCCGACGTCATCCTTTACCGCTGCCTCGATCGTGACCGCGGCGAACGGCTCCGCGCCGAACACGCCCTGCTCGTCATCGAGATCGTCTCGCCCGGCTCAGAGACCCAGGACACCACCGACAAGCTCGGCGAATACGCCCGCGCCGGCATCCAGCACTACTGGATCATCCGACTCGACAACGACGGCGTCACCAGCATCGAACGCTACGCCCTCGACCGCGCCAGCATGCTCTACAAACACCTCGGCACCCTCATGAAAGACGAGGCCGGCGGACCACCGGAAATCACCAACCCCATCCCGATCACCATCACCTGGGATGACCTGGCTTTCTGAGCGTCCCGACAGGTCGACAGGACCAATTTTGGCCCTCCCAGTCATTTGTTACAAGCCGTGCGAGACGATCTTGGCACGGTTGGATGTCGCGGATCAGCGTGGCGCCATCGCTTCACTCGTCCCGGGGGTGCGGGAGTTCGGCCCGCCGGGGGTCCCGCGGGTCGAGGAAATCGAGGATCCCAAGCCGTCGGTCGGCGAGGTGCTGGTCGCTGTCGAGGTGGCCGGGGTCGGCTACGGCGACGTCATCGTGCGGTCCGGCCGGTATCCGTTTCCGAAGCCGTACATCCCGGGCCTGGAGGTTGGCGGCCRGGTCGCCGCCGTCGGACCGGACGTCGATTCGTCGCTGACCGGCAAGCGGGTGGTGGCGAGCACGGCTGGGATGACCGGCGGGTACGCGGAGCTGGCCCTGGCCGAGGCCGACAGCGTCTACGAGGTGCCCGAGGGGCTCACCCTCGGGTCCGCTGTGGCGGTGTTCCAGGCCGGCGCCATCGCCGTCGGCCTGGTGTCGGCCATCCAGGTCCGGCCCGACGAGTCCGCTCTGATCACTGCGGCGGCGGGCAGGATCGGCTCGCTTCTGGTGCAGCGGGCCAAGGCTGCCGGGGCCGCGACCGTGATTGCTGCCGTGGGCAGTCCCGCGAAGGYGGACGTCGCGGTCGAGTTCGGGGCCGATGCCGTCGTCGACTACACGACGCCCGGCTGGGTGGCGAAGGTGCGCTGGGCGGTCCGGGCTGACCCTGGAGTCGGCCAGGACATACCCGATGGCCGGAACTGCCCTGGTCGGCTTCGCCTACGAGGGTGTCGCGTCGAAACCGGCCTGACGGCCGGCGGCGGGAAACGCGCCCACGTCGAGGACCCGGCCTTTGCGACCCGGCCCCCGCGGACCCGGCCTCTGCGACCCGGCCTCTGCGACCCGGCCTCTGCGACCCGGCCTCTGCGACCCGGCCCCCGCGGGGACAGCCGGCACCGCCGAGCGCCACCACGCCCGACGGCGCCACCCGGCCGACGGCGCAGCGGGCCTCCCCGGGCCCCGGGACAGCACGGGACACCCGCCGCCTCATCGGCCACCACGCCACCGGCCACCACGCCACCACGCCATCGGCCATCGGCCATCGGCGACATTCCCGGCTGGAAGTTCGGCCGCGGTGGGGCGTAGGCAGGGGCGGTCGGTGGTGCGCAGTAGGCATGGCCGGCCATGCCGGCGCAACCACTGCGGGACCTTGTCGAGCCAGGCTGGGCGCATGCCCTCGAACCGGTGGCGGGGCAGATCAGCGCCATGGGCGACTTCCTGCGGGCGGAGATCGCCGCCGGGCGCGGCTACCTGCCGGCCGGCCCGCATGTCCTGCGGGCCTTCCAGCAGCCGTTCGACGACGTGCGGGTGCTGATCGTCGGACAGGATCCCTACCCGACCCCGGGAATGGCCATCGGCTACAGCTTTGCGGTGGCACCCGAGGTGCGCCGGCTGYCGGGCAGTCTGCTGAACATCTTCCAGGAGCTGTGCGCGGACGTCGGCGTGCCGAGGCCCTCGACCGGCGACCTGACCGGCTGGACGCGCCAGGGGGTGCTGCTGCTGAACCGGGCGCTGACGACGGCGCCGCGCCAGCCCGGGCTCGCACCGGGGCAAAGGCTGGGAGCCGGTCACCGAACAGGCCATCCGGGCGCTGGCCGGGCGGGGCAGGCCGCTGGTCGCGATCCTGTGGGGTGCCGAGGCCCGCAGCCTGCGGCCGTTCCTGGACGGTGCCGCRACCATCGAGTCCGCCCACCCGTCACCGCGGTCGGCCGACCGGGGCTTCTTCGGGTCCCGGCCGTTCAGCCGGGCCAACGACCTCCCGCGCCGCCAGGGTGCCGAGCCGGTCGACTGGAGCCTCCCRTGACCCGCCCGCCGCTCGGCCCGGAAGCTCCGGGACACGGCGCCTGACCGTGGCCGACACCGGCGCCCCGGCAGACGTGAGATGCCCTGCCCCGCGGGCTGCGGTCCGGGAGGGTGCCGGTCAGCGTTGCGCGGGGGCACCGGCGGGGGTGGGGCCGCGGCGCAGGGCGGCGCGGACGAGGAGGCCGGCGGCGAGGGCCCAGAAGGCGGCGCCGACGCGGGCGAGGGTGACGCCGCTGGCCGCGACGACGAAGGTGACGACCGCGGCCTGCCGCTCGGCCGGGTCGGCCAGGGCCGACGTCAGCGCCGAGGCGAGTGTGCCGACGAGGGCGAGGCCCGCGAGGGCCGTGGTGACGCCGGTGGGGGCGGCGGCCGCGACCGTCACCAGGAGCGTGGACAGCAGGGCGAGGGCGAGGAAGGTCCAGGCGGCGAGGTGGGCGACGACCCAGCGTCGTCGCGGGTCGGGGTGCGCGTCGGGGCTCGCGGCGAGCGCCGCGGTGATCGCGGCCAGGTTGATCGCGTGGCCGCCGGCGAACGCGCCGAGAACGGTGCCGACCCCGGTCACCGTCATCGCCTCCCGCCAGGGGACCGCATACCCGTAGGAGGACAGCACCGCGACACCCGGCACGTTCTGCGAGGCCATCGTGACGACGTAGAGCGGAACCGCGAGCGAGAGCATCGACGCCCAGTTCAGCGTCGGTGCCGTCAGCGCGACCCGGGGCAGCAGCGGCCTGTCGGGCCCGCCGTGCCGGCCGAACCAGATCCCGACCGCCACCACCGCGGCGGCGAACGCCGCCGGCACCGCCCAGCGCGGCGCGACCCGCAGCAGCACCAGCCACACCACGACCTCCGGCGCGACGAGCGCCGGATGGTCCACCAGCCCGTGGACGGGCACGAGGCACAGCGAGAGCAGGACACCGGCGAGCATCGCCTGCGCGATCGGCGCTGGGATCGCGGCGATGAGCGTCCCGAGGCGGGGCCACAGCGCGGTCAGCAGGATCAGGCCGCCGAGACCGCGAAGGCCCCGACCGCCGCCGCCCAGCCACCGTCGACCGCGCCGGTCGAGGCGAGTAGCGCCGCGCCCGGCGTCGACCAGGCGAGCAGGATCGGCATCCGGTGCCGGCGGCTGAGCCACAGCGTCCCGAGCGCCTGGGTGACGGTGACGGCAAGCAGGCCCGAGGCTGCCTGCGCGGGGTCCGCCCCGACCGCCCGCAGCCCGGCCAGCACCACGACGGCCGTGCTCGCGAACCCGACCAGCGCCGTGACGGCGCCTGCGCTGACCAGATGGGTGCCCCGAACCCCCGAAGCCGCCTCGCCGTCCGCGGGATCCGGCGGATCCGACCGGCCTGAACCGCCGTCGCTCACGGTGACAGCGGGATCGGCGCCGACGGTAGGTCCGGAAGGTCACGATCGCGCTGTTCCATCCCCGGAACACTACTGTCGGCCGTTCGGCGGCGGACCATGAAAACGGACCGCGGATACGGCACCCGTCACGAGGCCACGGCCGCCACMGGCACCCGGCCGCGGGTGACCARCCCGGCCCCGGGCTCTCCCGGGGCGCGAGCGGTGGGGGTGTGGGGCGGCGGGATCGTCCGCTCACACGAAGTTCCCGTCTCCACAACCTGGCGCCCTGGAAGGTGCTGCCCGACGGACGTTCGCCGGACAGCGTCACGACCGGGCGTCCCCACCCCTCCGATGCCCAGGCCCGCCGGGAGGCGCTGCACGTCCTGTCACTGCACGTCCTGTCACTGCACGGCCTGTAGTGGGAGGATGCCGCGGTCCGGACGCGGGAAGGTGGTGCGCCGGGCCGCCGGGCCGGGCCATCCGGTCATCCCCGCGCGGGATCCGAGGGTCAGCATTCGGCGAAGAAGGCGAGCATGTCGGCGGCGAGCCGGTCGGGAACCTCCACCGCGGGGAAGTGCCCGCCCTCGTCGTGCACCGTGGAGCGCACCACGCGGCACAGCCGTCCGACGAACTCGGGCGGGGGCGGGCGAAGGTCATCCAGGCCGTTCCCGAAACGCCCGAACGCGGTGGGGGCGAGGACCCGGTCACCGACCGTCATGCCCTCCTGGACCTGGCGGTTGTCGTGGAAGTCGCGCAGCGTGCTCCCGACGCAACCGGTGGCCCAGTAGAGCGTGAGCGTGGTCAGCAGGAACTCCCGGGACACTCGGGGCACCCGGCCTTCGGYGCAGTCCGACCAGGCACGCCACTTCTCCAGCAGCCATGCGGCCAGCCCGGCGGGCGAGTCGGTCAGCCCGTACGCGAGGGTCTGGGGCCGGGTGGACGCGATCGCGTGATAGCCGCCTTCGGTCAGCGACCACCGTTCGCCGGCGTCCAGATACGCACGCTCGGCCGGGGRCAGCGGTGTCGGGTCGACGGCCGGGTCCAGGACGGGGTCGAGTTCGAGATCGGTCAGGTACAGCCCGGCCACCGTGTCGGGATGGTCGAGTGCCAGGAAGGTGCTGACCCCGGAACCGAAGTCGCTGCCCGCGGCCAGGTACCGGGGATAGCCGAGCCCGGTCATCAGGTCGTGCCAGACACGCGCGGTGTCCCGCAGCGTGTGTTCCCCGGCCGGACGCTCGGAGAAGGGATACCCGGGCAGGGACACGGCGACGACATCCCGCGCGGGAGCGTCGATGCCGTACGCCGCGGGGTCGCGCAGGCGGTCGACGAGCGGGAGCATCTCCACGAAGCTGCTCGGCCAGCCGTGGGTCAGGATGACCGGCGGACCGTCGGCCCCCGGCACCCGATGATGGACGTAGTGCACCCGCAGCCCGGACACCTCGGCGACGAACTGGTCGTACCCGCCGTTGATTCTCTCCTCGGCCGCACGCCAGTCGAAGGTGGCCCAGTCGGCGAGCATTCCCTGGAGGAACGCCAGGTCGGTGCCCTGGGACCAGGCCGGGCCGGGGGCCGGTTGCGGCCAGCGCACCCGCGCGATCCGCTGCCGCAGTCCGGTCAGGACGTCCTCGGGCACCCGGATCCGGGACGGTGTGATCAGCACGCGGTCCGTCCGGCCCGGGCGAGCACCCGTTCCAGGGCCGCCACCCGGGCCGGGTCGCTCAGGGCCCGCAGGCAGAAATCGCAGATGTTGGTGAACCGCGCGTCGGCGAGGTCCTGGAACTGCGGATCCTCGGCGACCATGGTCCGGAAGTAGGCTGGGGACTGCGGGTCGTGGAAGGCGTGCACGAGCCGTTCCCGCCGGGCCTGCTCCGCCGGGTCCGATCCCGGGCCGCGCACGGGCCCCAGGAACACCGGCGTCCGCTTCATGTCGTCGACGCCGATGTCGAGCTGGCAGCATGCATAGGCGTCACCGGTGGCGTGCACGGTGGTGGTCAGATCGTCGCAGTCGGGCAGCTCGGTGACCGGACGTCCCCGCCAGATCCGGTGCATCTCCCGGGCGCGGCCCCGATCGAGCAGCTCGAGCACCACGAACGGCTCGCCGGCCGCGATCAGGGCCGCCCTGATCTGCTCGTCGGCCTGTTCGTCGGCCGAGGTGCAGAACTGGATCTCGGTGGCCAGGCCGCTGGCCCGGGCCGCCCGGGCGGCGTTGATCGGTCGCTCCACGGGGAAGTACCGCATGTGGTGGACGTCCGCGCTGAGGGACAGGCCGTGGATGCCGGCCTCGACGAAGGGCCGCAGTCTGGCCTCGGCCTGGGCGGGGTTGCGGGCCCAGAAGGCGTTGGACTCCACGTCGACGACATAGCCGAGCCGGACGCCGTGGGCGATGRCCTGGCACATGACCTGTGGGTAGAGGAAGACCTCGCCCCCGCTGAAGGTGACGTGTCGCTTCCCGGTGCGCTGCCCCTGCTCGAGTACGGACCGGACCTCGTCGAGGGTCAGCCGCTCCCGGCGGGTCGGATTCGACTCCACAATGCAGTGATCGCACGCAAGATTGCAGGTCAGAGTGTAGTTGATGACCATTCTCTGGGTCGGGGGGAAACGGTCCCAGATCGCGATGCCGCCGGCCACATCGGCCCCCACGTCATTCTTGGCCCCCGTGTCATTGGCGCTCCGTGTCATTGCCCCCCCACGTCGGTCCACCCGAAGCACGTCCTTCTCCTTTGGCACGGTAGCCAGCGGGGAGCGAAACGTCCACCATTTTTTCTCCTGCAACCATCTCGGGTCGGGACTGATGCGCTCGGGCATCATGGTGGCACCGGCCCGAACGTCGGCTGAAAGAGCCTGGTGGGCGGGCGGGATCGGTAGGGTCCCGGTGTCGCGTAGAAGACGGCGCCCTTGACGTTCGATTCGAGGCGTAGGTACCGTCGGGACCAAGTTGGCTGGGGCGGACCGGTTGGCGGTAAACGCTCCACGGACCTTCTGGCTGTCGGCCGTCCGTGGAGGCGCGCTCCGCGCTCTTGAACCTCGATCTGGCAGATTGTCATGGAGGAATTATGGGCGTGGACGTTCGTCGTGTCCTGAACTCTTTTGTTCCCCGGCGGCAGGCCTGGGCCCGGCTGGACGAGACCGTCCAGGACACGGGCCTGGCCGATGACACCACCGGAGTCCTCAATCCCGACTTCCTGGCCCTCGGCCTGGGCGCCACCAACATGATGGGAATGCTCTGGTCGCTGGCCCTGGGCCGGCGGGTGGTGGGCGTCGAGCTGCGGGGTGACCCCTCGCTGGGCGTGCACTGGAACATTCGCGAGGACCTTTACCACCACCTCGGCCTGATCGACCAGATGATGCTCGAGCGCTACGGCGAGGCGGGTATCCCCCGCCGGGGCGACGGGAGCCTGTTCATCCTGGCCGAGTGCTTCTACCGGCCGGACACGCCCGCCGGCGCCGTCACGGCCGACGAGGTGGTCAGCGGATTCCTGGACGCRCTGGTCGGCGAGCCCGCGCGGATCGGCGGCCGGATCTTCCACACCGAGTTCATCGACGACCGTTGGAAGGACGGGAAGCCRCACCGCACGGTGACCGTGCTGACGCCGCCGGAGCCCCCGCGCCGGCCCGACCCCACCCGGGTGGGGCGCAGCACCCTCGAGGCGCTGGAGGGGCCCTCCACGTTCCAGAGCGCGGCCTCCGAGGTGATGGTGCTGATGCGCCGCTACCTCGAAGGGGTCGAGCGGATGGACCTGGCCCGGGGCGTCACGCCGCGGGTGCGGTTGTTCCTGTCCCACCGGGTGGTCACCACCGGGACCGGGAGCGACGCGGGCTATCTGAAGTGGCTGCGCCGCGAGGAGGGATTCGGGGACGCCTCCGGCGGTCGCAAGTCCATCCGCATCGAGCAGGTAAGGGAGCTGGACTACAACGGCAGGTTCCACCGCGTGCGGGTGCCGGGCAGCAAGGTGATCGACATCGGGATTCCCGAGCTGTTCATGATCGCGCAGGGTTTCAACAGCACCGACGCCGACCGCCTAGGCTTCAGGCAGGAGGACGTGCTGGTGGACCACCACGACGGCCGCGGGCCGGTCGTGGCGCAGGCCGACTACCTCGCCGGCCTGCTGGAGGTGCTGGTCGACGGCCGGCTGCGGCGCAGGATCGCCTCCGACTTCGACAAGGAGGGCAACGAGTACTGGGTGCGGCAGATCGCGGTGGGGCATGAGGACGACGCCGAGGTCGGCTGGATCCTGGTGCAGGTTCCCGACTACAAGACGTTCGACCCGATCCTGTCCGGCCTGGTGCCGCCCGGTACCTACCGCAAGTCCAAGCAGTACCGGGCCGGCGTCCAGCACCTGATGCGGGAGTTCTACCTGGACCAGGTCTCGCAGATCTGCGAGATGCCRGTGTCGGAACTGGAGAGGATCCAGATGCCGTAYGGTCCGAAGCTGTTCAGCCTGGTCGAGCGGGCCGGGGTGGACGCCCAGGTCGCGGCCAACGGGGTCGTCGCCGGGGACACCTTCGGCAACGGCCATTTCCTCACCAGCGGCGGCGCCATCACGGGCATGATCGGTCACGGGCACCGCGTCAAGCTGTACTGGGAGGCCCGGGACGCCGGAGTGCCCCACGAGCAGGCCATACGCGGCCTGGCCGACGRCATCAAGCAGGACACCGACGACTGGTTCGCGGTGAGCGCGCAGGAGTTCAGCACCGCCCTGCCGATCAACTTCGGCTCCGAACGGATCGCCACGATCGAGGCGGCCGGCGGACACCGGTCGTCCGCCCGGGCGACCACGATCGACGCCACCCGCCGTCACCGGCACACCCTGGTGCCGCTCGACCCGTCGGACTGGCGCCGGTTGCTGGTGCGCAGCGGGCGGATGCACGCCCTGGCCCTGCCCCCGATCCCGATGACCCACCCGGTCGTGCGCGGCGGTGGTGGGCTGCCTGATCCTGCCGACGCCCAGCAGGACGGTGCTACGGCCGGGATGGGGGCCGGGATGGGCGGTTGCATGGTCCAGCCGGGCGGTGCCATGGGCGGGATGGACGGTGCGATGGCCGAGGTGGCAGCTCAGTGAGCATCTTCCAGCCGAAGGGCGACTCGTTCGGGAGCCTGAACGAGACCGTCCAGTCGCGGCGCCTGATCGTGAGCCGCTACYGCAGCCTGCGTGAACRGCAGTGGGCCCTGCTGGTGCTCTGCACCGGCGCCCTCGCCATCGTGATCGACACCTCCATCGTGAACGTGGCCCTGCCCTCCATCGGCCAGGACCTGGGGTTCTCCGCCGCCGGGCTCTCGTGGGTGGTGAACGCCTACGCAAGTAGTACGTCGTAGCAACGCCTGATCTGCACGTTCATCCCGCTTGCACCTGCAAGCAGGCTTCCGCGTCAGCCTGGGGCGAG
>NZ_MAQZ01000084.1:0-45125 GCF_001756285.1 Frankia sp. CgMI4 | reverse complement strand
CTCCCGCACCGAGGACACCGCCCGCCACGCCGCCACGATCTTCACGGTCACCGCGACCGCCGCGATGCACAACCTGAACCTGCTGACCTACCTGGAGAACTACCTCGACGCCTGCGGCCGGGCCGGCGGCAAGCCGCCRACCGGCGCCGACCTCGACCGGTTCCTGCCCTGGGCCGCCAGCCCCGAGGACCYCACCACCTGGCAACAGCCTCCCGGCTGACCCCGACCCCCGAGACCCCAGCGGAGTGCCCCACGGTCACGCCGCCCACGATCATGCCCCAACGGGATTTCCGAATACGTACGACTGGCCGAGCCAATACCCGGACTGTCGCCGTTCCCCGATCTTCCGGAATCCGGCCTTCTCGTAGGCGCGGATTGCTCCTGTGTTCGGGGTCAGCACCGACAGGTAGACGCATCGAAGATTGGAAATATGAAAGGCGTAATCGAGTGTTAGGCGGGTAGCTTCGGTTCCTATACCTTTGCCTCGGCTGGACGGGTTGAGCTGGATTATAAACTCGCCGGTCCGTACGTGATGATCGATGAGTACGGCAGTGGTCCCCACAGGGGTTGGCGGGGTTGTCGTTATGTCGTAGACGGTGAATCGTAGTTGATCGTCGGTACCTCGTGCCTGATGCTGGACTCCTTCTCGCCGGTTTTCGAGTGAGTCCGGAGTCTGACGACCGTATCCGACCAATACACTCGGGTCTTGTTCCCACTCCCAATACAGCTCGACCAGACTGGCGGAGAAGGGGCCTAGTCCCAATGCCACTTCCACTATTTGGATCTTGGCTGGCTGTGGTGTGTCGGTTCGGGTGGATCTGCCGGGTTGACGGCATGATCCTGGGCTGTGACGGACACGGGTAGCCAGCTGACGGACTGGATCTCGTTGGGGGTCCTGACGTCGTTCGTCTCGCGGGACGCGGTTGATGAGGCGATCGAGGCGACCGGGAGAGGTGCCCGGCGTTCCGACACGACGATCCCGCCGCGGGTCGCGGTCTACTTCGTGATGGCGCTCGCGTTGTTCGCGGACGACGACTACGAGGCGGTCGCGTGCCGGCTCGCCGCCACCCTGGACGATCTCGATGTGGTGGGGCCGCGGTGGGAACCGACCTCGGGCGGGTTGACGAAAGCCCGCCAGCGGCTCGGTTCAGCGCCGCTGGCGGAACTGTTCTGCCAGGTCGCCGGGCCGGTCGCGGACCTCGACACGGTCGGGGCGTTCCTCGGCCCGTGGCGGCTGATGAGTATCRACGGACTGGAGTGGGACGTGCCCGCGTCCAGGGAGAACATCGCCGCGTTCGGCCTGCCCGCGGGCCGTGACGGCGCGCCGGGGGCGCTCCCGAAGGTCCGCGCGGTCACCGTGTCCGAGTGCGCCTCGCACGCGCCGGTGCTGGCCGCGTTCGGCCCGGCCGGTGGGGCGAAGCCCGCCAGCGAGCAGGCCCTGGCCCGCACCCTGTACCCGCGGCTGGCTGAACGCTGGCTTCTGCTCGCGGACCGCAACTTCTACTCCTGGACGGACTGGTGCACCGCCGCGGACACCGGCGCGGCGTTGCTGTGGCGGGTCAAGGCCAGCCTGCGGCTGCCGCCGCTACGCGCGTTGTCCGACGGCTCGTACCTGACGGTCCTAGTCAACCCGAAGATCGGTGGGAAGGCGCGGGACGCACTCGTCGCCGCGGCCCGGGCCGGTGAGGTACTCGATCCGGCGAAGGCCCGCTACGCCCGTCTCGTCGAGTACGACGTGCCCGACCGCGACGGCGACGGGAAACACGAGATCATCGGCCTGCTCACCACGATCTGTGACCCGCGGGAGGCGACCGCGACCGCCCTGGCCGGGGCGTATCGGCAAAGATGGGAACACGAGATCGGCAACAGGCAGCTCAAGACCTAYCTACGTGGCCCGGGGAAGGTCCTGCGCTCGAAGCACCCCGACACCGTCTACCAGGAGATCTACGGCTACCTGCTCACCCACCACGCGATCAGTGCGCTGACCTGCCAGGCCGCGACCGCCGCCGGGATCGACCCCGACCGGATCAAGTTCAAACGCGCTGTGAGGATCATCCGGGACCGGGTCGTCACCGACCCGGCTTTTTCCCCCTGACCAGCGGGCACGCACTCAGGGTGAGACCGCCACCGACATCACCCGACCGACCCGGCTCAACACCCGCCGCGAACGCACCTACCCCCGCGTCGTCCGCCGGGCGCGCCACAACCAGTATCCGGTCAAGAAACCCGGCCAGCGCGGCCTCCGCCACCACGCCCCGCCCACGATCAGGCTCGCCAACCCCACGAAACCCCAGCTAGCAGCTTGATCGACTTAGTGGAAGTGGCATTGCGGCTACGGGTCGGCGCTGCTGGTCGGAGGTCTGTATGCCGCCGGTGCGGCGGTGGTCGGGGCGGTGAGCCTGGCCCGCCGGGACGTCACGGCCTGACAGCACGAATCTGCCGAAGGCAGACGAATGGCGGACTGATGGCGGACGGATCGCCTATCATCACCGCTGATGGCGCCCGGCCGACGACGGGGAATGGCGGTTCGCATGGTGCCTTCCGATCGGAACYGCGGCGACGTCGTCAAGCGGATCGGACGTTGACCCCGCTCAACCGGCTGGTTCGCGAACTCGGTGGCGTCGACGCCTACGCCGTGCTCGGGGTAGCGCGCACCGCCGACCGGGCGGAGATCCGCCGGGCGTACCGGGCCCGCGTCCGGGCTCATCACCCCGACAATCCCGCCAGCCGGGACGCACAGTCCATGCGCACGATGCAGCTCCTCACCGTGTCCCACGAAATCCTCGACAGGTGGCGGGACGAGTACGACGCCCGCCTCACCGGGTCGCCCTCGTCCCCGACACCGGACGCGGGCGGCCCGGGATCGACGAACCACACCRGCCGGACGAATACCGGCGCCCGCACGAACGCCGGTTGCCGGACGGACACCGGTGCCCGCTGGGATCCCTGGACCGCGGCCGACACCGGCCCGCGGTCGGGCTCACGCATCAGCGACCCGTCATCCCGCACCACCGGCACCACCGGCACCACCGGCACCACCGGCACCACCGGCACCACCGGCACCACCGGCACCACCGGCACCACCGGCACCACCCAGCGTCGCCCGAGGACCGATCGGCCCCGCAGCCGCTGGGAGGAGGAGTTCCGCCCGCCTCCGACCGAACCATTGCGGTGGAACACGCACAACGTGCGGTGGCCTGGGCCAGGGGACACCGGCGGTCACTACTACTCGAGCGGACATCACTACTCGACCGGCTACCCACGGAATCGACACAACGACACCGGCCCCCATCCGGGCTGGCCCGGAACACAGGCCCACCGACCCGCCGAACCCCACCAGACGCTCCGGCGGCACGCGCAGACACCACGGCACGCGCAGACACCACGGCACGCGCGGACGCGGCAGCGGCCGGGGACCGAGGCGACGCCAAAGGTCGGCAATTACCTGGCTCTCGCGATCCTGACGACATTCCTGTGCGCACCGCTCGGCGTGATGGGGATCATCAACTCCTCGCGCGCGTCGAATCGACTCCTTGCCCACGACGTCGCCGGGGCGCGCCGGGCATCGCGTCGCAGCCTGGCCTGGTGCCTGGCCGGACTCGTG
The DNA here is from genome assembly GCF_001756285.1 of Frankia sp. CgMI4. Taxonomy (NCBI): domain Bacteria; kingdom Bacillati; phylum Actinomycetota; class Actinomycetes; order Frankiales; family Frankiaceae; genus Frankia; species Frankia sp. CgMI4. The sequence continues at coordinate 41,521 of NZ_MAQZ01000084.1, read as the reverse complement.
TTCGGCCTCCTCTTCCTCGCGTCTCTCTCGGTGATGGCGGGGCTCTGCGGCGGGAGCTCCATCGGCTGACGAGCCGACAAGCGAGCCAAGCCGACGGCCGTTACGACGAGAGCCTGACTCTCGGTCAGGCCACGCTCCTTCAGGTGCGAGCGGGTGGGAGCGTCGAATACGACGTGCTGGAATCGGTCTCGAAGCCGCCGGCCAAGCCGATGACGAGGATGACCAGGAACACCACGATGATCGAGATGGCCGAGATGATGCACCACATCCTGGCCTTCTTGGAGGCGTCCAGCGCGCCGTTGATGTCGCCGATCTGCTGGCGGCTCTGCACCTTGGTGGCATAGACGATTGCCACCACACCGGCGGGCAGACAGCACAGCAGGGTGACCACGATCGACTGCCACAGGTAGGTCGGGATCGGCTGGTTGTAGGGCGGAGGTGGGCCGAACCCACCCGGGCCGCCGTATCCCAGCGGGGCACCGTAGCCCTGCGGCGCGCCGTACCCACCGGGCGGGGGTCCATAGCCGGGCGGTGGAGGRCCGTAGCCGCCCTGGTCATAACCGCCCTGGCCACCGTAACCACCCTGGCCGTAACCGCCCTGGTCATAACCGCCCTGGCCACCGTAACCACCCTGGCCGTAGCCGCCCTGGTCATAACCCCCTTGRCCGTGACCGCCGGCGGGAGGGTACTCGGGTGGCTGGGACATTGGGTGCTCTCCTGTTGTCGTCGTGGCGGGCGAGYCGGTGAACGGCCCCGCCACCRCGCCTGGCCGCATAACCCCCGGGGCGCTCGACCAGGCACCGCGGACACYCCACCGGCGCGTGATCCCCGACCCGTGCGCGGAATCCGTGACGCGAGGTGGGTTGACCACCAGGCACATCCCAGGCTCCGCGCGCGCACATTGTGGCACAGCCAGCGTGTCGACCAACCGGCGTGCCGACCAACCGGGCTCCACGCCACCCGAGAGCCTCACCGCCCGAAACCCCCGAGTTCCGACAAGTCGGCCTAGCACCTCGGTGTAGTGTCTCGTCCGAACTATCTAGACACGGCAGCCGGCGTCGAGGGGGCGACCGGAGGCCGGTCCGGTCCGTCTCAGGCTGCTGTGCGACATGGAGGTCATCCGCTTCGATGCCGAAGCCGGGACCCGGGGGGTCCTGACGACACTGCCACGCACGGAGGGATACCCGCGGTGAAGCACCGAGCGGAGGGCAATCCCAGCCCGCCGAGAGTCCGATCCGGTTCCCGGCGCGGGCGCCGCCGTCCGCGTCACCCTGCCTGGATCGCGTCGCTAGGCGTGATGGCTCTGGTCGCCGCCGTAGTCGGGTGGACCCTCGTCCCCGAACGCGACACCGGGGGCGAGGGCTCGGCGACAGTCGAGGCCACCGCCATCCAGCACGGGAAGCCCCGACACGGCGATGACCTCCGGGTGCAACCCAGCCTCTCGGCGGGCAGCGCCTCGGCGGGCAGCGCCTCGGCGGGCACGACCGGCGGAAACTCCCGCGCGACCGTCGGCTCGCCGTCGCCCGCCCCGGTGCCCGCGGGCACCCCGGCCGGTACGGCCCCACGGACCACCGCCAGGCCGACGACCCCCGGCGCCGCGGCCCGGGTCACGAAGCCTGCGGTACAAGTGCCCGTTATCCCCGTCGGTGGTGGGGGCGGTTCGGTGCCCGGCGGCATGAGCGGCGTCGCCGCGGGGACGATGACGCAGGTGCGGGCCTGGGAGAGCTTCCGCGGCTCGCCGGTCAACGTCGTGCTCACCTTCACCGACAGGTCGAGCTGGCAGACCATGACGAACCCGTGGCTCGGCTCGGGCCCGGAGAAGTTCTCGACCTTCGCCGGCACCTGGGTCATCTCGCAGTCCTTCTACCCCACGGGCGGTGGGGACATGAACTCCTGCGCGAGCGGCGCCTACAACGGCCACTGGGCGGACTTCGGCCGGTGGCTGGTGGCGAAGGGCCGCCCGGCGAGCGTCATCCGGCTCGCCTGGGAGTTCAACGGCGACTGGTTCCCGTGGTCGGTCTCCAAGACCAACCCCACCACCTGGGTGAACTGCTTCCGCCAGGTTGTCAGCGCGATCCGCTCGACGGATCCGCAGGCCCGCATCGACTGGGCGCTGAATGCGCACAGCAGCGGAGCCTGGGCCGTCTACCCCGGTGACCAGTACGTCGACATCATCGGCATCGACAGCTACGACCAATGGCCGGCGAGCACGGACGACGCTGCCTTCGCCAGTCAGTGTCACGCCGAAGCCGGGCTCTGCTCGACGATCGCGTTCGCCCGCCAGCACGGCAAGCAGTTCTCGGTCCCAGAATGGGGACTCGTCGGGAAGAGTGATACCGGGGCGGGCCGCGCCGGCCAGGCCGGCGGCGACAACCCGGTGTACATCCGCAACATGTACCAGACGTTCGCCGCGAACCGCGACATCCTCGCCTACGAGACGTACTTCAGCGATTCGTCACCCGGGAACGTGCACTCCTCCCTGGTGAACCCGACAGAGYATCCCGCTGGCGCGGCCACCTACGCCTCGCTCTGGTAGCGCCTTGCTCTGGTAACGCCCCGCCCCGATAGCGGCACGGCTCCGACCGGATCGCAGCCGCCGGGAGCTAGGGACCGGTGGGAGCCGCGCGGAACCGCTCGATGTCGGCGTCGGAACCGCRCAGCTCGACCCGGGCGACCTGGCCCCGCCCGAACGCGTACAGCACGATCTCCTCAGGTGGCCCGACGATCTCCACCACCGGCTCGCCGCCGTGCAAGGCGCGCCGGCCAGGAGCGTCCGTACGCTCCGCCACGACACCCAGGCCGGCTCGCCGGAACCCGGCGAACCCGATCAGCAGCAGAGCGGTCCACATCGCGTCACGGCTTCTGGTGTCAAGCTCGCGAGGCTCCCAGCCAGGGGCGGCGCGGCGGATGTCCTCGGCGTGCACGAAGAACTCGACCAGGTTCATGGCATCGTCGATCAGGCCGATGCGGGTCGGCTGCCACCACGGCGGCCCGGCACGGAACGTCTCGACCAACTCGGGAAAGGTGTGGGCCCGCATGGTGGCCCGCTCGGCCCGCTCCGTGATGCCGTGCAGCCGACCGACGATGAGCCCGGGAGCGGCCCACGGCACCCGCTCGCGGGTGACCAGGTGCGCCACCAGATCATGGTTCGTCCATCCGGCGCAGAGGGTGGACGCCGCCGGGCCACGCTCGGCCAGCAGGTCCGCGAGCTCCCGCCGCTGCGCACGGGCCCCTGGCCGGGTGAGAACCGCTCCTGACCCCATCATGTGCGGCACTCTAGGCGATGAGGCGACTCACGGCGGGTCTCTGGCCGTTAGAAGTCTCCGGTTAGGGAAAGTGAACCGGAAGGTGGTTCCGTCCTTCACCGCGCCGTCCAGCCAGATCCGGCCGCCGTGGAACTCGACGATCTTGCGACACAACGCCAGCCCGATGCCCGTGCCCTCGTAGACATCCCGGCCGTGCAGCCGCTGGAAGATCACGAAAATCTTCTCGGCGTACTCCGGATCGATTCCGATCCCGTTGTCGGCGCAGTACAGCTCCCACTCGTCCGCCCGGTCGACGACACCGACATGCACGGCGGGAACCGTCTCGGCCCGGAACTTCAGCGCGTTCCCGATCAGGTTCGCGAACAGCTGGGTGAGCAGGACGGGGTCCCCGCGCACGACCGGCAGATCATCCGCGGTGACCTCGGCCCGGGCGCTCTCGATCGCGATGGACAGCGCTCCCACCGCCCGGTCGAAGATCTCCCCCAGGGACACATCGACGAAACCGTCAGTAGTCCGCCCCACCCGGGAGAAGGCCAGCAGATCGTTGATGAGCTGCTGCATCCGCTTCGCGCCGTCCACCGCGAAAGCGATGTACTGGCTGCCCCGCTCGTCGAGCCTGTCACCGTAGCGTCGCTCCAGGAGCTGGCAGAAACTCGCCACCTTCCGCAGCGGCTCCTGCAGGTCGTGCGAGGCGACATAGGCGAACTGTTCCAGGTCACGATTGGAGCGCCGCAGCGCCTCGGCCTGCGCCTCCACCGCGGACCGCGCCGCCCGCGCGACCCCGAGCTCCCCGATCAGCTGGCGTCGCATCGACTCCACGTCGGCGGCGAGCGAGGCGATGTCCGGGGGACCGGTCGGCTCGACCACGTGATCGAGATGTCCGGAGGCGACGGTTCGCGCATCGTCGCTCACCCGCTCGAGCGGGCGGGTGACCCAGGACCGTAGCGCCCGCGCGATGACCGCCAGGAGTACGGCCATGACGGCCGCGCCGGTCACCAGCGCGAAGATCAGGAAACGGAGCGCCGCCGTGACGTGCTGGCGGGCCCGGACTTCCCTGGCCCGCAGGTCCGCCTCGAGGTCCCCGGCCGCGGCGCGGACCGCCTCGAAGCGGGTCTTGCCGAACTCCGGTGACAACAGGCGGGCCGCCGCGGGACCGCCCACCCGCACCGCGTTGATGGCCGGATCGGCGTAGTCRCCGTGCCAGGCCCGGATCCGGTCCTCCAGCACGGCGAGCCTCGCCAGCAGGTCGGGGCGCTCCACGAGCCGTCGGTGCAGGTCCGCGAGCAGCGTGCGCTCGGCCCTGCGCCCTTCGTTGTAGGGCTCCAGGAAGTCCTCGCTGCCCTGAAGCAGGTAGCCCCGCATCCCGGTCTCCTGGTCGACCAGGCTGGAGACCAGTTCGGTGGAGCTCAGCAGAGCCGGGGCGAGGACGTCGCTGCGCGTGTGGAGGGCGTCATCAAGCCGGACCAACGACGAGACGACGAGACCAGCGACGATCATCAGCACCATCGCCGCCACCGCGTAGGTCACCTCGAGTCGACGGCGCAGGCGCCAGACGGACCCGACCCGGCCGCGCTCCACCGCTCCGCTCGGCCCCGCGTCGCCCGCTCCCCCGTCGGTGACGTTCGGGTGGGTGACGTTCGGGTGGGTGCGCTCCGGCATCAGCCGGCACCCCAGATCAGCAGCAGGAGCGCGACGTCGTCGGTCAGCGGGCCGCCATTGCGCGCCTCCACCCGGTCGATCAGGTTGTCGAGCAGCCCGTCGGGGTCGTCGGCGGGCCAGAGTTTGGYGATCTCGGGCAGCACGCCCTCCCAGCCCAGCGGTTCCCCGCCCGGTCCCTCCCGCCCCTCCAGCAGGCCGTCCGTGGCGAGCAGGAGCGCCCAGTGCGGCCCGAGCTCGATCCGCACCTCCTCGGAGAGGTCGTCGTCGACGATGCCAAGAGCCGGACCGACGACGTCGCCCGGCAGCGCCGACAGCCGCGGATGCAACAGCGCCGGCGGCGGATGACCGGCCAGCCGCATCCGCGCCGAGGTCCGGTCGGGAGCGATCGCGAGGGTGCACACCGTCGCGAAGATCTCATCCTGTTCCCGCTCGCTCACCAGCACGCGTTGGAGATACCCGAGCCGGTCGGGTTCCGGAACACCGGCGAGGACCAACGTGCGCCACGCGATCCGCAGGCTCACCCCGAGCGCCGCCTCGTCCGGGCCGTGCCCGCAGACGTCGCCGAGCAGGACGTGGAGCGTGCCGTCCGCGGTGGACACCATGTCGTAGAAGTCCCCGCCGAGCAGGGACTGCTGCCGGCCGGGGCGGTACCGGGCGTCGTGATGCAACCGGCCGTCGTCGATGAGTGGCCGGGGTAACAGGCCGCGTTCGAGGCGGGCCCGCTCGTCCGCCAGCAGCTCCGACTCCCGCAGCGCCTGCGCGGCGGTGTCGGCCCGCTTGCGCTCAATCGCGTACCGGACGGCCCGGACCAGGTCCCGCCCGTCGACCTGACCCTTGACGAGATAGTCCTGCGCGCCCGCGGCGACCGCCTGCGCCCCCCGGTACTCGTCAACCAGACCGGTGAGCACCACGACCGGCGCTCCCGCCTCGACCGTGAGCAACCGGCGTAGCRCCGACAGGCCCTCGCTGTCCGGCAGCCCGAGATCCAGCAGCACGCACGCGACGTGCTCGCTGCGACGGGCGGCTTCGGCCACCGTGCGCACCCGGGTCAGCTCGACCGGAGCGGAGACCTCGTCGAGGAGCTCGGACACCAGATAGGCGTCGGCATCATCATCCTCGACCAACAGCACCGGCCAGATCACTTTTACGGGATCAGCGTTCGGCGCCYGCATCGCGGTGCCCTCGGTTCCTGACACATCTCCTCGGCATTGCACGACACGAGGCCATACCGGCCCAACCCGGACTCGAAGCATGGCACGACCACGGCGCCCGTGCGCATCGGAACGCCGAACCGGAGTGGACCGCGGCCAGGAAGACCGTCAGGAAGACAGAGCGCGACGGGCTCCGGAAGACCGGGCTCAGGAAGACATGGTGGGCCTACGGAAACGACGGCAGTCGCAAGGACGGATCAATGAGCGGCGATGTGGCCACCAGTGACGTTGTGGCTACCAGCGGTGGTGTCGCCCTGCGCGCCTTCCTTCCCTGACGKGGTCTCACCCGCAGCCGGCGCCGTGGGACGGCCCAGCAGGTACCAGCCCCACAGCCCGGCGGGCACCGGGGCCCGCCTCGGCGCGCCGGGCACCTCCCGGGCGTCCATCACGTCGAGCAGGTGATCCCAGTAGCCCGTCAGGCGGGCCGCCAGGCTTCCACCGAACAGCCTGCTGTGCAGAAGGTGCGGATGCGGTCGGGTCGGAGCGTGGCGCATCGCGTCGGAGAAGCGGTCGAGGAGATCCCGGCGCTCGTCGTCGGACAGCTCGGCCATCAGCTCACGCAGAAGTTCGTCCTCCAGCGTCGCATGTTCGACCATCAACGCGGCCAGATCCCGGCGCAGGTTCGCGACCGGCTCCGCGGGCCGGTTGAGGTCCCCCTGGACGTACTGTTCAATGCCGCGCATCACCGAGGAGCAGCGCCGCGCCAAGCGGCCCAGGTCCGCCACCCGCGCCCGGCCGCCCACGACCCGGCGGGCCATCTCCGGGTAGACCACCGACTCCATCGCGCTCAGGTGCGCGGAGACGGCGGCCACGGCCGCGTCGCTGGCGCGCAGCGCCTGCCGCGGGTCGGTCGACGGACCATCCACGTCACCGTGGGCACCGACGTCGCGCGAGAGCTCGATCAGACGGACGGCATCCTGATGCGCGGCCTCCACCAAGGTCACCAACGTCTCGGCCATGACCACCTCGCAGCCCATGGGCGGATACCCAGCGGAGAGCTACCGGGATCCAAAGCTACGCCTATCCGACCCGGTCCGCATCTCGGCAGCCACCACGCAGCCGTAACCCGGTACCCACAAAGGGTGCCAGTCGCCTCGCTCGGCACCTACACTCTCAGGCTTGGTCCCCGTGGTGTCCGGCCGTGGCCGCGCCGAACGGCACCGTCACCGGGCGAGGAACTCGTCGAGATCGGCGAGGAACCTCGTCTCGTCCTCGACCACCAGGCCGCCGACATCGGCGTGGCCGGGCGGACCCGGCTGCGCGAGCACAATCGAACCGGCGCCGTGCCGGATGGTGAGCCGCCGCCCGAGCATCGCGGCCAGTCGCATGGAAGCCGACCCGCAGGCCTCGTCCTCGGTGACGCCGTGCCTGCTGGCGAAGGCCCGGGCCCGCACGACCCCGCCCGGCTCATCCTCCCACGCCCAGAGCTGGGTCAGGTCCTCGGCGGGTGGACGGGGCAGGTCGAGCGCGTCGACCTGGCCCGGGTCCGCGAGCATCTCATGCCACCAGCAGGGCACGGCGGCCAGGGCGCCGCGGACCCAGACCCGGCCCTGCTCCTGCCAGCTGACCGCCTCGCCGCCGGCCGGGCGGAGGATCTCCGGATGGCCACCGAGCAGCCGACCCAACAGCCAGGCCGACCCCACCAAGGCGTGCCCCGCCATGGGCAGCTCCCCGGTGGGCGTAAAGGTGGCCAGCTCCGCCAACTCCGGGTCGTCGACGAAGACCGTGGCGGGGCAGCCCAGTCGGCGCGCGACGACGGACCGCTCCCGCGCGTCGGGCAGCAGCTTCGCGGCATCCAGCACCACGGCGAGCAGGCTGCCGCCGGCGCCCGTCTCGTCGGCGAACACCCGAAGCGTGCGTACCTCGATCCCGATCACTCGATCCTCCCTGTGACGTATCCCATGCGCCGGACGTGTATCTCACCCTTCGTGCCACACCACGCCGGCACAGTTGCCAGGCATCCGCGTCCACGGTGAAGCCCGGATCGCCTCCGGACGGCCGGCACCGACTTGTCACCATGAAGGTTCACCAGCGGGGAAGGGCGTGGGAGATGCCGACAGGTGGACCTGGACATGGATCGGCGGCAGGGAAGAAGGCAGTGATGCGGGACGACGCGGTGCCGGGCGAAAGGGTACGCGACGAGACGGTACGCGAGACCCGGGGACGCGACGTTGATGGCGCGCGCCCGGACGGCGGCGACCACGGCAGCCAGCATCCCGTTCGGGAGGTGCTGGGGGACGCCCTGGAGCAGGCGTCGGCCAACGCCCATAAGCTCGCCGGCGCGCTGACCCGTCCGGTCTCCCTGGTCCGGGTGGGTCGCAAACGACGCGGGGCGCCCCGCTCCGAGCTACCGCGGACACCGGACGGGCGCGTCATGGCCTGCGGCGTGTACAGCCATGGCCGGCGGGTCACCATGGACATCRACCAGGCCGACGCGCTGCGGTTGGCGCGGTCCGAACGCAACGGGTTCGCCTGGCTCGGCCTGTTCGAGCCGAGCTACGAGCAGCTCACCGCGATCGCCGAGGAGTACAGGCTGGACAAGCTCGCGGTGGAGGACGCGGTCACCGGCCACCAGCGCCCCAAGCTCGAGCAATACGAGAACCACCTGTTCATGGTGCTCAAGACGACCAGTTACGTGGAGCACACCCAGGTAACGGGCACCTCCGAGGTAGTCACCACCGGCGAAATCATGATCTTCCTCGGCGAGGACTTCGTCGTGACCGTGCGGCACGGCAGGCACGGGGAGATGACGAAGCTGCGCGGCCGGCTGGAGGCCAACCCGGAGATGCTCCGGCACGGCCCGACGGCCGTGCTGCACGCCATCTGCGACAGCATTGTGGACGACTACGTCCGCACCGTGGAAAGCATCCAGGCCGACGTCGACCAGATCGAGACGGGCGTCTTCCATCGGGATCAGAAGCCGTCGACGGAAAGCGCCTACCAGATGAAACGCGAGCTTCTGGAGCTCAAGCACGCGGTGCTGCCGCTCGCGGGCCCGTTGCGTACCCTCACCATGGACGCCCCCACGATGGTCGACGTGGCGATGCGCCGTTACTTCCGGGACGTCGCCGACCACCTCGAGCAGGTCAGCGAGCGAATAGCTCACTTCGACGAGCTGCTTTCCTCCGTGCTCCAGGCGACGCTGACGCAGGTGACGATCGCGCAGAACGAGGACATGCGACGGATCAGTGCCTGGGTGGCGATCGGCGCCGTCCCGACCGCCGTCGCCGGGATCTACGGCATGAACTTCGACCACATGCCGGAGCTTCGTCAGACGTGGGGCTACCCGGCCGTCCTGGCCGTCATTACGACGATCTGTCTGTTTCTCTACCGTGCGTTCAAGCGCAACGGCTGGCTCTGACACCGACCTGCATGCTATGCGCGCATAGACCACGACAATGACRGCAGATCCATAGTCCCTTTTTACTATAAGTTGGCTGACGCGACGTATCCGTACGATGGGTTACCCCTGGCCCGCCACGTCGGTTACCGTTACCAACCGTGTCGGAGCAACCGGGTCTCGCGCCAGCCGCTCGGCGCGGTCCCCGCCGACCCCCCACCCCTCGGGGGACTCCATGACCTCGCCTGACCCCAAGAGTCGTAAAACGGCCATCCTGCCCGATCGGGGCGATCTCATCGCGGAGCTCGCCGGCCGGCTGGAGGCCCTCGACGCGCTCCTCAACCGGCTGGAGGATGCCGAGCGGCAGGCCGCCGACGCCAGCGAGCATCTCATCCGGACCCGCCGGTGGCAGGAGGACACGGTCCGGACCATCCAGGAGGAGCGGGCTCGGATGCGCCAGCGCCAGCACGCCCTCGACGAGCTCGCCGACCACGCCCGCGCCGCGGTCGAGGCGCTGGCGCACCACCGCTCGCTGCCCCGTGAGGTCCACGAGCTCGCGGTCGAGCTCCAAGTGCTCGATGCGGCGGGATTCCTCACCCGCCGCGGCTCCCGGTCCCGCTGAGGGGGGTGCACACCCGGCCTCACCCGTCGACTACTTTAAGTAGTCAAAATCGCCCACGGGCCGCGGGAGGGCTACCCGCCCGCCCGCCTCTCACCCGGACCGGCCGCCGCCGCGGACCCCACACGCAACGAAAAACCAGCAGGACAAACGGGGCGCGAAGGGCCTTAGGGCCGCCCGGTCAGCCCGGCCGACCGCGCGGGCCGCCGACGCCGCGCGACGGGAACTTCAACGCGCACTCGCTGTAGTTGGGAAGGACTAGTGTTTACCCACCCCATCCAAGTGGACTAGTCTCACGCCGACGTCACGACAACACCGGGCCGAACGCCGAGTCCTGCCCCCGGCCCCGGTGTCCCCTCCGAGTCGTCATCAGGGGCAGGAGCGGGGGACCCACCTCCACCGGCCGGCGCCGATCCGCGGTGTCGACCTAGGGGTGAAGCTCGACGCGTGAAGGTCACGCGAGAGCCGGGCAGCCCAGCCCGAACCCGACAGCTCACTTCGCAGGCGCACGGGAAGGAATACACCGTTGTCCGCGCAAAGCGTGCAGCTCGACGAAGAAACGCGAGGCGCCGGTCGCGGCCGTCACCGCGCACCCTCCGCGCCCCCGGCCGCCCGCAGCCGGGCCCGGGCCCGCGCCTTCGCCGCCGTGACCACCGGGACCGTCGCGGTCTCCGGAGTGGCTCTCGCCGGCTGCGCCACCGACATCAACGCCGACGCCGCGAAGGACGAGCAGCCGAACACCGCTCCGATCACCCTCGCCGCGCAGATCGGCTCCCAGGCCGCCCTGGGGGGCAGCATCGCCGCCGCGGCGGTCAGCACCCACGGCTCCACCTCCCTGCTCGGCTCGACGGGCGGTGTCGACGCCCCGCCCCTGGCCGGCAAGGTTCAGGTCGGTCTCCGGGTGACCAACCCCGACGTGAGCGTCAGCGCGGACCAGCCGATCGACATCGGCTTCTCGCTCTACAACGAGCAGAYCCACGAACCGCTGGCGAACCAGCTGGTCAAGGTGCAGGTGAAGCTCCCCACCGGGTGGGCCACCTTCAAGCACCTTTACACCAACGCCCAGGGCTACGCCTCCTACACGGCCCGGGTGCTCACCACCACGAATGTCACCGCGGTCTTCGACGGCACGGACGCCCTGCAGTCCGCCCGCTCGGCGAACGACGCCACCCTGCGCGTACGGCCGGCGCCCACCCCCCGGCTCGTCCGCAACGCCGCCTGGTCGGATCTCCTCACGACAGGGGACGCCGCGGACCAGGCGTCGGTTCCGGTCCCGTCGAGCTCCCTCGGGGAGAAGGCCGTCTACCTGGCCTCCCTGCAGGCCGGCAAGCCCTACGTCTACGGTGCGGAGGGCCCGAGCTCGTTCGACTGCTCCGGCCTCATCCAGTACATCTTCAAGCAGCTCGGCAGGAGCGTGCCGCGGACGACCGACGCCCAGTTCGCCGCCRCCACCCGGGTGTCGCAGTACAACAAACAGCCCGGCGACCTGATCTTCTTCGGGACACCCGGGAACATTTACCACGTCGGCATCTACGCGGGCGACGGCATGATGTKGGCGGCGCCGCACACCGGCGACGTCGTGTCGCTCAAGAAGATCTATACCACCTCCTACTACGTCGGTCGGATCCTCTAGCGGCCGGTCGGAGCCGGCGCACCGCCCTCATGCCGACGCAACGGCTCACCCGGCTCCGGTGGATCGCCTTCGCGGCTGGGGCGCGGACCACACGAGCCCTGCCAGTCCACGAGCGGCCGGCTACCGAGCCCCTCTCCAGGCGCCGACCCGAAGCCGTGGAAGCCGGACCCGGGACTCCCACCCACCGGCGAAGCCGCGGACAGACCAGCAAGCGGGCCCTGTCACCGCCCGACAACCCGCCTATGTGGTTCCTTTCCAGCTCTCCGGACGGGCCCTCCTTCCGGTGGGACGGACGTCAGATCTCCCCCCCATCTGACGTCCGTCCGGCCGGAAGGCCCCCGATTCCGCCGGCCTTCCCTCGGATTCCCCCCCCATCCGCACGGGAAGGCCGGCGGGCCTCGGGCCCCGGCCGACCAGGTCCGCCGATGCCGCTACCCCCCTCCCGGCGGCATCGGCGGACTTCAGCCCTCGGTCTCTGCCCGGTGCGGAAACCGCCCGGCCCGCTCGCGGGCGCCGCGGTCAGGCCCCCAGCCGGTGACCAGACGAGAACTTCCACAGGGTCTCGCTGACCTTCCGGTCCCAGGAGGCCTCCGGGGCCCGGCCCTCCGGGACACGGTCCTGGCAGGTCGGCCCGGGCTCCGGGTCGAACTGCCCGACGACGCCGACCGCGGCGAACTCCGGCTTACCCGGGGCGCAGGCGGCGGTCAGGGCCAGCCGGGCACCCTCGCCGATCCCCCACACGTAGACCCGGTTCGGATCCACCTTGGTCCGTTTCGTGGAGACGAAGCGGACCACGTCGCGCAGATAGCGCACGTCGGCCCCCTCGGGTCCGTCGATCCGCCACGTGCCGCCCACGGCTTCCGGGAAGGCCACCGCGAAGTCGCGGGAGTTCGCGAGCTTGCCGGCGTCACTCTGCCGGTCAAGTGACTTCGCGTCCGCGTTGTCGTCGTGCAGGATCAACACCAGCGGAAGCGGGTTGGCGGGATCGGACGGGGCCTGGACGAGCAGCTCGCGGCCCGCCGACGCGTAGTCGCCGGGCAGGCTGACCCGCTGGGTCTTCGGGCGGTCACGGGTCCCGAGGTAGCCCCAGACGACCACGATCACGACACCGACGATGAGCACGGTTCTCTTGTTTTTGCCCCACCATCCGGCGAGGGGATTCGACACCACGGTCCAACCGAACCACACCGCTGGCCGRGAAACGCCGCAAACCTGGCAGCAGATGACGACAAGACCGGGGTCAGACCGGGGCCTGTCCGCCTTGTCCCCCCACTTGTCCCCCCAAAAAAAGCCAGGGGACGCGTCAGGTGACGGCCAACGCGCGGCGCCGGGCCTGGCGCAGCACCTCCACCTCGCGGGGCGCGTCCAACGGCRGCAGCGGACCATGGACCCAGCTCAGCAGGAGATCGGCGAGGGCGGGATTCTGYGCGAGCACCGGCCCGTGCAGGTAGGTGCCGATGACCCRGCCATCCACGATGCCGTCCGTTCCGCCGTCACCGTCACCGATCCCGAGCCGGACCGTACCGAGCGGGATGCCGCTCGCGCCGGGCAACCGCCTCGTCCGCCCGGCGTGATTCTCATACCCGTACAGGGTGGGCAGGCCGAGCCGTGCGTCCGGTTCCACCACGATGTCCCCGACCGCACGCGCCGGCGGCGCGTCCGACGGGCCGAAGGAGCGACGGGTCTCCACGTCGACGAGATTCAGCCCCTCGTGGATCTCCCCACCGGATGGGAAGGTCGCGCCGATCACCTGGTAGCCGGCGCACACGGCGAGCACCGCCGCTCCCGAGCTCACCGCTCGCCGGATCGCCCGGTTCTGCCGGATGCCGTCCGCGGCGAGGACCTGCGGTGCGTCCTCGCCGCCGCCGAGCAGGTAGATATCACAGCTCTCGGGCACCGCCGACCCCGCGGGAACGTTCACCACCTCGACCGGCAAACCACGCCAGCRCAGGCGCTGGGACAGCACGATCGCGTTACCGCMGTCGCCGTAGGTACCAAGCAGCTCGGGGTAGATCAGCGCGATCCTGGTCGCAGAGCCGCCCGTCATCGCGTGGATCCCCTCATCTCGCGCACAACCTCACTGCGTGCACAACCTCGCCGCGTGCACAACCTAGCCACGTGCACAACCTAGCCACGTGCACAACCTAGCCACGTGCACAACCTCACTGCGTGGACCTCACCAGCAGATCGCGGAACGCCGTGTAGTTGGCGACGACGTCGACCACCTTCTCGTTGGCGGCCAGGGCCGCGTCCCGCGCACTGGCATACACGCTGTGCGGCACCTCCGCATAGGCCAGCCGCACGCTCATGTCCTCCTTGCGCTCCCCGGTGACCAGCACCTGCCGGYCGGCGAGCCGTTCGAACGGCACGTCCCAGATCCAGGACGGATCCCGCCCGTCAGCGGTCTGGGAGTTGAAGTCGATGACGACAGGCYGCGGCGGCGCGTCCGCCAACAGCTCCATCATCTCCACCCAGCCAGCGGGGTTCTTCGCCAGCAGCAGCCGGCCTCGATGGCCCTCCTCGCCGAGCGCCACCTCCTGATAGCGACCCTGCACATCGCCCAGGCCGGTCATGGCCGCAAGCGCATCCTCGATCTCGACGCCGAACTCCCGGGCCGCGGCGGCGGCCATCGCCGCGTTGCCGAGGTTCACCCGTCCGGGCAGATCGAGCCGGGCCTCGATGGTGCGGCCGTACCAGAGTAGTTCCCGGGAGCCGGTGACCGCTACGATCGGCTCGGGCCTGGCCAGCCCGCACTCGGACCACCAGCCGCTGCTGTTGCGGTGTAGCAGCCGGGCGCACTGCGGGCAGACCATCGCGTCCGCCGTCCAGTTCTGCCCCGCCGACACCCAGACCTGCCGGTGCCAGCCCGCCGCCGCCCAGGCCACCAGGGGATCATCGACGTTCGCGACCACCGTCGTGTCGCGCAGCTCCGAGCCGAGCTCGCGCCACATGGCGGCGATGCGCCGCGTCTCGTTGGACCGGTCGAGCTGGTCACGGCTGATGTTCAGCAGCAGGACCACCCGCGGCGAGATCTCCCTGGCCACCTTCGGCAGCCAGATCTCGTCCACCTCGAGAGCCGCCGCCGCGTCAAACGGCGGCCGGGACAGCGCGGCCAGCACCCCGGGCGCCATGTTCGCCCCGCCGCTGTTCGACTTGACCGGCCCCAGGGTGCCCAGGGCCCGGGCAAGCAGCCTCGTGGTGGTGGTCTTGCCGTTGGTGCCCGACACGCAGGCGGTCATCCGGTGGGAGYCGACCTCGGCGAGCGCCGCCGGGGATACCCGCAGCGCGAGCTTGCCACCGATCATCTCGCCGGAACCACGGCCGAGCCGGCGTGACGCCTCGGCCGCCAGGCGTTCAACGGCGAGCGCGGCCTGGGTCCTGGCGGTGAACCGGCGGGGGATTGATGTCGTCATCGCGGTTTCTACAGTGCCACGACGGCACCGGGCGGCGAAGCCCGCCCCGTCTTCTGTTCCGATAGATCCCGGTCCAGTCCCCGGTCATCGGCCCGGTACCACCCGGTAGCGCCCCCGGACGGGGGTTTGTTCCAGCCCGGACATTACCTCACGTGAGCTGGCGTTACCCATAGTCCGTTGGGGAAGGTGTCGACCGGACCACCGTCGCGGAATCGACGCGRCATCGCGGTAGAACTCACCTGACAGGGTGAACCGGAATACCCACGGCCGCCCCCACAGGTGAGAATCACAGGCGGAACACGGCTGGTCGGCGCGGGTGCGCCGGTTTGGCCACCGGGGGCCGCKCCGGGCGGGCATCCCGGACCGGCACGGCCGGCCCGGGTCCGCCGCGCGGTTGCAGAAGGGACGTGAGGGCGCACAGTGACCACGAAGGCAATCGCGATCGCGCGGGTACACGGCCACTGGTCGGTGCACGATCTCGACCCGGCCGACGTCGACGACCTCGACGCCCTCACCGACATGATGCGGGATCTGGGTGATGGCCCCGTCGTCGCCTTCCTCGAGGAGGACGACGAGTACCTCGCGGTGGTCCGGGTGTGTCCCGACGACCCGGATCCGCAGGTCTTCCTCTCCGATCGCCGGGTCCTGGTGACCTCCGACCTCGCCGAACGCCTGTTCGCCGACGCGCTGCCCTCGATGGCGGGGCTGACCACCCCGGACGACGAGGATGACGCGTCCGCCGTCACCCATGCCGCCCCCGTGGGCGATCTCGATCTACTCGGCGATCTGGGCACCCCCGCGGAGGCGTTGTTGGAACTGATCGGCGAGGAGGGGATGCTGCCAGGCGATGTGATCAGCGCGCTCAGCGAACGGGCCGGGGCGGGGGAGATCCTCGATGACRCACGTGGCTGAGCCCACCGCTTCGGTCCCGCGCCGCCGGCCCGCTGATCCGGGATGACCGATCCCGACGAGTACCCCCGGGCGGGCGCTCCCGCCCGGCTGAGCGGTCCGCCCGGACCGGACCGCTTCCACGAGGCGATGGGGCTCGCCCTGCGCGAGGCCCGCCTGGCCCCGGACCACGCCGACGTCCCGGTGGGTGCCCTGGTGGTGACCGAGGACGGCACGGTGCTCGGGCTCGGGCACAACGAGCGGGAACGCGGCGCCGATCCCACCGCCCACGCCGAGATGATCGCCCTGCGGGCGGCCGCGCGCCGGACGGGTTCCTGGCGGCTACCGGGAGCCACCCTCGTGGTCACGCTGGAGCCCTGCACCATGTGCGCGGGGGCCCTCGTGCTCGCCCGGGTGGACCGCCTCGTCTACGGCGCGGTTGACGAGAAGGCCGGGGCGGTCGGCTCGCTCTGGGACGTGGTGCGGGACCGGCGGCTCAATCATCGACCCGAAGTGGTCGCCGGGATCCGCGCCGACGAGTGTGGCGCCCTCCTGGCGGAGTTCTTCGCCGCGCGCCGGCGCCCGGCGGGGCGCTAGCCGGCACACCGCCGCCACGCTCGCCCGGTTCGGGGCGACGGGCCGCAGCCTCGGCGCCGTCGGACCCCTACACACCCCGGCGAACCGGACTCTCGCGACGTCCGGTAGGCTAGTCCGCGGTGGAGTCGCCTAGTGGCCGAGGGCRCACGCCTCGAAAGCGTGTGAGGGGGCAACCCCTCCGTGGGTTCAAATCCCACCTCCACCGCCCTAGCGGCACGTCTCGCTCTTCGCGTGCTGGCCGGGCCCGCACAGCGGTCCCGGAGGATCAAGCCCGGGCACCGGGYCGGCGGGGAGACCGGACGGCGGGGAGAGGGAGCCCATCGCGGCGAGGATCAGGCCATCGTGGCGAGGATCGCGCCGATGTCGTCAACGGTGGTCCGCGGGTTGACGATGGCGAACCGGGYGACGGTCTCGCCCTCGTGCACGGTGGGCGGAACAAACGCGAAACCGTCCCGCAGCAGGTTCTCGCTCCACCGCTGGTAGTCCGCGGCCTGCCAACCCAGCCGACGGAACACCACGATCGACAGCTGCGGTTCCCGCACCAGCTCGACGTAAGGCAGCGCGGCGATCTGGAGCGCGGCCGCCCGGGCGGTCGCCAGCGTGGACTCGATGGCCCGGCCGTAGGCCAAGGTGCCATGCGTCGCCAGCGAGAACCAGAACGGCAGCCCGCGGGCCCGCCGGGACAGCCCGATGGCGTAGTCCGACGGGTTCCAGGCCCCCGCCGAATCCAGGACCTCGAGGTAGCCGGCCCGCTGCGGGCCGTGCGCCGCCCGGGCCACCGCCGGATCGCGATACACCAGCGCGCAGGCATCGAACGGCGCGAACAGCCACTTGTGCGGATCGACGATGAACGAGTCGGTCTCGGCGATCCCGTCGAAGAGAGAGTGGGTCGATGCGGCGGCGAGCGCGGCCAGCCCGTAGGCGCCGTCCACATGTACCCACAGCCCGCGGGCCTGACAGACGTCCACCACCCCGCGGATGTCATCGACGGTGCCGAACTGGGTGGTCCCTGCGGTCGCCACCACCGCGAACACGCCGTCGACGGCCTGGGCGCCGTCCTGCTCGGCGAGCCGGTCCAGCGCCTCGGCCAACAGCGGACCGGTCAGTCGTCCGGCGTCATCCGTCGGCACGACGACGACCTCGGTGTCGAGCACCGTGGCGGCCTGGTAGAGGGAGGAGTGCGCTTCGGCCCCACAGACGAACCGCCATCGCGGTGGAGTYGGCCGACCGGCGGCGGTCAACCGGCTCCGGGCGGCATGCCGGGCGGCGGCCAGCGCCGACAGGTTGCCGACGGTGCCCCCCGGTACGAACAGCCCACCGGCRCAGGCGGGGAAGCCCGCGAGGYCCGACAGCCATCGCAGCGCCTCGTTCTCCGCGAAGACCGCGCCCGCGCCCTCCATCCAGCTGCCCGCGTAGATGGACGACGCCCCGACCACCAGATCGAACAATACAGCCGCCTTAGTCGGGGCGGCCGGGATGAAGGCGAGATTGCGGGGATGATCCGTCGAGATGCAGGCGCGGGACAGCTCCTCGTCGAACACCTCGAGAGCGCGACGGCCACCGATGCCCTCGGCGGTGATCGTGGATCCCACCGCCGCCGCCAACTCGTCCCATGACAATGGCGCGTCCAGCGGTACCGGATCGAATCCGAGCCGGACKCGGGCAAAGTCACATATCGCGCGGACGAGGTCGGCAGCCTGCGCGTCAAACCGATGCACAGGCGGAGTCTAGGGTCGGCCATGCCCGGACATCGGGCAGCTCACCCCGCCGCAACACCGGCGTTTCCGGGTCAACCCCGAGTTCACACCGGCTCGTCGCGGACCGTCACAAGTCGCCCGGGTCGGGTGATCTCCCGCGACCCGAGGGACGACGCGAGGCTACGCGTCCTGCTTGCCGCGCTGACGACGGAAGAGGAACCCGCCACCAACCAGGGCAACCAACAGAACAATCGCTCCGACACGCTTCACAACAAACCTCCACGATGAGGACCCGGCCTACGGGACGACATGCCCGGGCGTCCATCCATATACCCCATGGACGCCGCGGAAGGTGCCCAGACCCGCCGTCCCGGGGGACGAACGGCTGACACATCCTCATGCCATCGAAACCGAGCATGCCATGAAGTGGTCCCAGGCGTGCGACCGGACCGCCGGACAAGCCGACGCGTCCTACGACAGCACGATGGACACGTGTCGTATCGCGGGGCAATCTTCACGCGGCCCGGCGTTTGGACGGTGCTTTCACAGTCGCCCTCATCGCACCCGTTCGGCGACAAGGGCTGCGAGGATGTCGGCATGGCAGGGCTCGCCCGGCGGGCACCAGCAGGCCAACCGCTTACCAGCCAGGTCGGRCAACTCGGCGAGCCGCTCCGACCGCGAGTAGCGGCGACCGGACCGGTCGTACCGGACATCCGGCCCACTGCCGGTCATCCACGCCGCGTACAGCTCTACCGCCGCGGACCGCCCCCACTCGCGCTGGTCGAAGGGATTGCCCCATCGGGTCGGCCGGGCGACCACGACCACGTCGTCGGGCCTGCGCCACCCGGCGGCGCGGGAGAGCCGGACATGGGACTGTGCGACGGTCAWCATCGGAGGCCTCCCAGCTCGACGACATCCCTGGCGCCGCCCAACTCGCCCGGATCGTCGGTGAGATCCAGATCGTCGGTGAGAATGGCGTGCGTGGATGGTACGGACACCACCATCCCCCCGCACGGGGTTCGCAACCGATCGGCGCGGACCGGGCCGGCTGTCCGTGCCKATCAGGCCACCTCACCGCCGATCCACGTACCAGAGRAGCCACATCGGGCCCGGGAACCAGTGGACGGTCCACGTTCGGCGGACCCGATTCAACGCCACCCCAATAAACAAGCAATCTCTGTGCAATAACCACACAATAACCGTACGATCGTTAATCGTGTGATCGTTGCAGTAAGAAACGTGCCGGAGGCACGGGAACAGCGCAAAAGGGGGCAGCCACAACCATCCAGCCATTCCCCCTTTACTTTCCGTACACCGGAAATTTGATAACGGGTAAAGTACATTTTTTCGACGCGACGAGGTTGCCGTCCCGGCCCTTCTGGTGATATCTCGCGGCGATGCGGCGGGATCGTTCCAGGGCGCCGACGGGACCGGTTGCGRCCGGGCGCCGACGAGTATCCATGCCGCCTGCCGGAGGTAGGACAAGCGGCGCATAGAATGTCCGCGAGAATGTGCGCGGCAAATGCGGCGAGTCCTGGGGGCGATGGTGGCACGAGTCTTCGTCAGCCATGCGGGCTCCGACGCGGAGCTGGCCGACAGAGTGCATCAGACGCTGACCCTTCTTGGCCACCGGGTGTTCCTCGCTCAGAACATCCGGGTGGGCGTCCAGCCCGGCGACATGTGGAAGGATCGGTTGCACCGCGAGCTGCGAGCCGCCGACGCCGTGGTCTGTGTCATCACCAACGCCTACAACGCCTCCCCGTGGTGCGCCTACGAACTGGGAATCGCCTACGAGGTCGGCAGCCTGCTGCTGCCGCTGCGCGTGGAGCCGACGGTCACCTCCCCGCTTCTGGAGGACCGGCAGCACGTTCACCTGCACGAGAATCCGGGGTGGGCCGACAACCTGAACATTGGGCTGCGGCGCGTCGAGGCCGGCGGCGGGCTGGGCTGGGCGGACGACCGGTCCCCGTTCCCGGGTCTGCGGCCGTTCACCCGGGACATGGCCAAGGTGTTCTACGGGCGCGGCAACGAGCTGCGGCGACTCACCCACCGGCTACGCTCCCTCGGTGAACAGCGTCTGCTACTGGTGGTCGGCGCCTCCGGATGCGGCAAGTCGTCGCTGGTCACCGCCGGCCTGCCGGCCCAGCTGGCGGGCGAGCCCGGCTGGGAGGTGGCCGACCCCTTCTGGCCGGGCCGGGACCCGGTCCGCAAGCTCGCCCACACCCTGACCCAGGCTGCGAGGCGTGTCGGCCAGCAGTGGGCGGTCACCGACATCGACCGGCAGCTCAGGGAGGACGACCTGGCCCTGATGGGGCTGGCCGAGGAACTTCTGACGGCCGGCTCCGGCCCGGTGCGGGACAGCCTGCTGCTACTGATCATCGATCAGGGCGAGGAGYTGTTCACCCGATCGGACGAAGAGGAACGGGCCCGGTTGGCGACCCTGTTGCGGCATGGGGTCACCGGTCCCGTGCGGGTGGTCATGGCGCTTCGCTCCGAGTTCCAGGACCAGGTCTTCGCCCTGCCCGAACTGAGCGGCCCCCCCGAACAGGGCGGGGTCAACCTGCACGTCTTCCCCCTCCGCCCGCTGGCCCGGGACATGCTGCCGGTCGTCATCACCGAGCCGGCCCGGGTAGCCGGCCTGCACGTGGAGYCGGAGCTGGTCGCCAGGATGGTCGCGGACACCGAGGACGGCGAGGCGCTGCCGCTGCTGGCGTTCACGCTCCATGAGCTGGCCAAGGACCAGACCCGCGGCGGCACCCTGTCGATGGACCGGTACCACGAGCTGGGTGGCGTGYGGGGGGCGCTGGCCCGCCGCGCCGACGCCGTCCTCGACGACGCCGTGGAGACGAGCGGGCTGGGCCGGGAGGAGATCCTGGTCGGCATGGCCGAGCTCGCCACGCTCGACGAGGCCGGTCGGCGGACCCRCCGACGCATCGACCTCAAGGACCTGCCGTCCGACGCGTTGCGGAGAACCTTCCAGGTCTTCGTGAACCAATGGCTGCTGTCCACCCCCAGCGACAGCCTGGGGACCGCCGTCGGGGTCGTCCACGAGGCGTTGCTGACCGCCTGGAAGCCACTGGATGCCGTCATCCGGGAACGGGAAGCCGCCCTGCTCAGTGRGGGCAAGGTCGAGCGCGCCGCCGCCGAGTGGGAGCACAACGACGGCCCGCTCTGGGACGAGGACCGGCTGACCACCGCCATCACGACGCTGTGGCAGTCCTATGAGCGTTTCCGCGCCGGTGAGGAGCCGGTGGTCCATCTCAAACCGGCCGGGCGGAGGTTCATTGACGCGTGCGACCAGCGGATCGAGGAAGCCCGTCGCCAGGAACGTACGCGCGTCGAGGCGGCCCGCCGCCGGGAACGTCACGAACGTCAACGCCGCCAGCAGGTCATCGCTGTCCTTTCCGTGCTCCTCGTCTTCACCGTCGTCGGGGCCGCGGTCGCCACCTGGCAGTCCCTCACCGCCCGGCAGGCGCAGCGCACCGCGGAACGGGCGCAGCGCACCACCGAACGGGCGCGGCACGCCCTGATCACTCACACCCTGCTCGCCGACGCCGACGCCGCGCGGGCGACGGACCAGGTGCGCGCGTTACGACTCGCCATCGCCGCCGAGGACATCGACCCCGGTACCGGTGGTGCGGCCGGCGGTAAGGCCGCCAGTGGTGAGGCCGCCAGTGGTGAGGCCGGCGGTAAGGCCGACAGGGGCGCCGACAGCCGGGCGAACTTGCTGCAAACCCTCGCCGAGGACCCGAACCCACTCGCCAGCCGCGGCGATCCCGTCACCTCGGTGGCGTTTTCCCCGGATGGACGCATCCTGGCCGTCGGCGGCGCGAACGCAACGGTCGTGCTGTGGGATGTGACGGAGGGTCAACATCGTCGGATCGACCCGCCCCTCACCGGCCAGCACAGCGGGATCACGTCGGTGACGTTCTCGCCGGACAGCCGGAACCTCGACGCGACCGGCGTCGACGGGACGGTGCTGCGGTGGGACGTCACCGACCCAGACCGGCCACAATTGCGGGGGCGTGTGAACGCCGCCGCGGCCCTCCCCACGCCGTGGGATGCGTTCTCCCCGGACGGGCGCCTCAGAGCCACCGGCCAGGACGGATCAATCATGCTGGCGGATGTCACCGCCCCGGATCGGCCCCGGCCGCCCAGCATCCTTCTCGCCGACCCCGGACCGGTCCGGGCCGTGGCCTTCTCCCCGCACGGGCAGGTCCTGGCCGCGGTCGGATCTGGCCGGAGGGTATGGCTCTGGGATACCAGCGTCACCCCGCCGCGGCAGATCGGGCAGCCGCTGACCGGGCACACCCGCTCCGTCCTGTCGCTGGYGTTTTCCCCGGACGGCGGGACGCTGGCCTCCGGCGGCAACGATGGCAYCGTCCGGCTGTGGCGGCTCGCCGCGGTCGACGCGTTCCGCCGCAACGGCGTCGTCGAGTACGCCTGCCACGAGGCCCAGGGCGGGCTCGACCGGTCGGCGTGGAGCTTCCACATTCCCGGCCTGCCCTACCAGGAYACCTGCGCGGGGTGACCGCCGGCGGCACCGGCGGCTACCTCGGCAACGACGGCTACCTCGGCAACGACGGCAACGACGGCAACGTCCAGGTGTCGAGGCGTTCGGCGATGTTGTTCGTGCCCTGGCGCCGCCCGGCGATCCGCCGGGCGTCCGCGAGGAACCGGTGGGTCCGCGTGACCATCACGGCGTTCGGCCGGTGCTCGGAGATGTCCAGTGCCTCGGTGACGAGCGCTTCAGCCTCGTCGACGTGGTGGCGGTACAGGGCCGCTGTAGCCGCGGCGATCCTCGCCATCGACCGCAGGCCGGTCGCCCCGGCGACATCGAGATGGTGCACCGAGGCGTCGGTATAGACCGATGCCGCGTCCGGCTGGCCGAGTTCGACGTACGCTGCCGCGGACAGTTCGGCGAGCGTCAGCATGTGCAGGGTGTCGATCGAGAACCCGGGGTTACCCGACTGCGCGCGACTCAGCGTCCCCTGGATGCGCCAGGCACGATTGATCGCTTCGTGCACGCCCGCCCGTTCACCGAGCGCGCCCAGGGTACGGGCCTCTATCGCCGCGGCGCGGCTGGCGGCCGGCGAGCCCGCACCGACGTGGGACGTGGCGGCGCGGGCCAGCGCGAGGGCGGAGGTCAGGCGGCCGGACTTGCGGGCCAGGGAGCTCTGCCACAGCCGAACCCAGCACTGAAGTGTCCGGTCCCGCGCCTCCTCGGCGTGGCCGAACGCCTCGGCGAACGCGGCCGTCGCCCCGGGGATATCACCGAGGTCGTGGCGGGTGGTGGCCCACAGGGCGGCCAGGCGGCCGGCGGCGCGGTGCAGGCGGGCGTCGACGGCGGTCGGGTGCCCGCCCTCGGCGAGCAGGGAGCGGACGGCCGGCAGATGCCGGCGTAGGTACACGCTCGTCGCGCCGATCGGAGTCCGCTCGTACGCCCCGGTGATCTGCTCGATGCGGACGTCGATGTGGTTCAGGACGTCCTCGGACGCGATCACTCTCGGGATCACTCGCCCGCTCCGGACCATGAACAGCCCGGGTGGCAGGGATGCCCCCGCCGCCAGCCGGAGGAACCGCCGTCGATCGGACTCGTCGCCCATGCCGCACCTGCGCTTCGGGATGTCGCCCGCCTCCCATGACCATGATCCGTCCGTGGGCAGTCGAGAAACGGGTCATCGTCCATGGTCACGCCCCGTCTTCCATGATCATGCCCCGTCTGCCGGTCCGACTGCACACTCGCTGGACGCTAGCCGGGGCGGCCRCCCGCCGGAAGCGGAAACACCCAGCACAACGTGGTCTCCCGCGGCCTGCGGGCCACGGCCCACGGCGTCCCACGGCGGCACCGGTCGACCCGGCGCAGGTCACTAGCCGTGACTTTTGCACCGGCGGAGCCTCAGTGCGGTCGTGGCAGCCGCCCGCCGGCAGCCGGCCGCGACGGGCGAGGTCGGCGGTGATGTGGGTGAGGTTCGCCGCGTTGTGCAACCGCCAGCGTTCCCAGCCGGGAGTGCCCTTGCGCACCCGCTCCGGCCGGACGTCCGCGGCGTCGGTAACRGTCTCGAAGGGTTTCTGCTCGTGCGGCCGCACGTCCGTGACGTGGCTCAGCCCCTGCGGTGGGGTGCCGACGAAGCCGCAGCGCAGGATGCGGATGGCGGCGAGCAGCCGGTCCACGAGGGCCGGCTCGCAGAGCACATCGTCGTCGAGGTAGAGCACATATCGGCCGCGGGACGCGTCGAGCAGGAACTGGCGCTGCTCCGCCATGCCCCGCCACATCCGCCCCCGGTGCACCTCGACGGCGCCGCCCCGCGGTGTAGTAGCTGGTGGACATCCGTACCCCAGGCCGCGTCAGTGTCGGCCAGAGGCCATCCGGGATCCGGACCAGATTGGTGAAGATCTCCACCGTCATGCCGGTGTCGAGCGCCCGGCCGACAAACTCGGGCAGCGCCGGGTGCAACGTCGGCTCACCGCCGATCATCGACACCAGGCGGACCCCGAGCTCGGCGGCAGCGTCGATGACCTCCGCCCAGTCGGCCGCGGTCATCGGCCCGTGCCCGCCGGCCGGGCCCGAGTCGGCGTAGCAGTGGGAACAGGAAAGCTGGCAGCGGCCGGTGAGCTCCAGCGACAGCCGGTCGATCGGCGGTGGGGCAAGGGTGGTGGTCACTTGTTCTCCTTGCGGGTGGATGCGGTGGGGATCAGTGGGCGGTGAGGGCTCGCGGGGGATGGAGCTCGCCGCCCTGGTGGAGGGCGGCGCGCTGCGTGAGCTGGTCGGGGGTGAG
The DNA here is from genome assembly GCF_001756285.1 of Frankia sp. CgMI4. Taxonomy (NCBI): domain Bacteria; kingdom Bacillati; phylum Actinomycetota; class Actinomycetes; order Frankiales; family Frankiaceae; genus Frankia; species Frankia sp. CgMI4. Next base: position 16,419 of record NZ_MAQZ01000084.1, on the reverse strand, counting down.
GGCCTTCATCCCGTGGTAGGTGCCGGCGACCTGGGCGCGGGCGAGTTCGAGCGCGAGCGCCGCCCACTGGACGAGCTGGCGGTCGATCTCCTCCATCTGCTCGGTCGCGGGCAGCGTGCCGCCGTACAGGAGGTGGTGGACGAGCGCGACGGTCCGCGCCATCTGGCGGACGTTGGTGTCGGCGGTGCCCTGGTAGCGGGTGCACTCCTCGGTGAGGATCTTCACCTGCTCGTCGCTGAGGTTCAGGGCCTCGCGGTGCTCGACGTCCTGGCCGAACAGTCGGCCTGCTCGGAGCCRCTGCCGTTGCCGCCCAGATCTCCGGACGGATCGCGGCCRCCGCCGCCATCGCCCCCCGACGCTGCGGGAGATCGAGGCGAACATCAACCGCATCGCCCGCGCCTACATCGTCACCCCGCCGGCCGAGCTCGCCGCCGAAGCCGAACGGGAGTGGATGGCCGTCGAGCAGATGCTCGATCGCCGGGTGYGAGGGAAGACCCGGACCACGTTGGACCTCCGCGCCGGCCAGTACGCGATCTATCTCGCGTTGACCGCCAACGACCTCGGCGCGCAGGAGGATTCCGACACCTATCTCGATCTTGCCGGTCAGCACGCCCAGGAAGCCGGCGACCGGCTCCTGTCCGACTGCGTCGCCGCGGTCGGACAGCTCGTTCGCCTACTTCCGGAATGATCCGCATCGCGCGCGGAGCGTGGCCGCGGAGCGGCGCCGTGACGCGCACCCCTACGCGCGGCCCATGCTGGCCGCCTGCGAATCGCGGTCCRCCGCCCGCGGGGGCGACGAGTCGACCGCGCGAGCCGCGCTAGACGACATGTGGGACCACCTGTGGAACGGACCCGTCATGCCCGGTGAGGTCCGCATCGATGAAGGCCAGGCCGTGGCTCAGACAGCGGCGATCCTCGCCACCCTGCGGGACCCGGCCTCCGAGAAGTTCGCGCAGCGCGCCGTCGACGCCTACCTCGGAAGCGGCCGGTCGGCGAACCTCGGCGGCTCCTACAACGCCCTCGCCCGCAGCTACCTGCACCGGGCCGAACCGGACCCGGAACGGGCCACCGCTGCGACGCGCAGTGCGTTGGAGGCGGTCGGAGACCAGCGGACTTCGTGGGTCGTCGGACCAGCCGCGAAGACCTGGCGCACCCTGGATGCCCGCTGGGGAACGATGCCGGCGGTCCGGGAACTCGGCGAACCGGTCGCGGCAGCGCAACGCCCGGCACTGACGTCCGGAACGAACGTCTGAGCCGCGCCTTTCTGCATGCCTACCGCGTGCTCCGCGGCCATAGGGACCGCGGCGGCGCCCGTTCTGCCCATAGCGGGCGGGCAGCGTCACGGCGTCGGTGTGCGACGCGCAGATGCAGTAACGGATCCCGAGGCCGCAGATCTGGCCGCGAGGGTCGTCGGTGGCCAGATGTCCGCAAATGCCGCCGCGCGGGAAATGGGCTGGCRGCACCCGCGGATCGTCGTCTCCTCGCCTACCGCGGTCGCTGCCGCTCTCCGTAAGCACATGTCCCGCGATGACCTAGCGCGCCTGATCGCGATCCTCCAGGAAGGCAACAGCCATGGATGACCTGTACGCCCGCGCCGGGCTGATCCGTCACAAGGTCAACGTGTTCGCTGCGATGGACACGGACGGGAAGGCGTATTCGCCGCTCCGTCCCGAACCGGAATCCGGCCCGGAACCCGCAGCCCCGGCCCCCAATCGCGTGATCTCAGTCACATAGCGGGTCAATCAATAGAAGATCATAGATCTTGATGTTTCAAGATCAATAATTTGCCGTAGCCGGATGATCGTCGATATGAACGGATGTGGGTCGCCCTCGGTCGGTCCGCTCCACAAGGGAGTGGTCTGGCTAAAGGGAGGAACCCCGTGTTTCTGATCGTTCTGATGACCGCGGTACCCGAGGCGCTGTACCGCGGTGTCTGGCTGCTGGGGCTGATCGTGGTGCTTCGCGGCGCGACTCCGGCGGAGCGGGAAGCCCTCCTCAGAGCCTACGGACGGGCATATCCAGCACCGCGAGCTCAGAGAGTGTCACGGCAGCGGTGACCGTCAGCCGGCGCGGTGTCCAGCGAGGGCGTAGGCGGGGTGCCGGGCGCGGTTGTACCGCTGAGTGGTGCGCGGGTCGGCGTGGCCGGCGGCGTCCTGGACGTCGTGCAGGGGCAGGTCGGATCGCCACGTTGCGGAGCGGGTGGTTCCTGCGGAGGTCGGTCTGCCGGGTGTACCGGTCGAGCGCGGTCGACGTTGGAGACCACCGGCCTCCCTCCGCGATCGCCGCGCGGRGCGCGCCTGCGGACGCTGTCCGAGYGCACGTTCACCTGCCAGTCCTGCGGACTGGTACTCGACCGCGACCACAACGCCGCAAYCAACCTGCACAACCTCGTCGCCGCCAGTGCGTCGGAGACGGTAAACGCCCGTGGAGACGACCGTAAGACCCGCGCAAGCGGGCAGGTGGCTAAGAAGCGGGAACCGAGCGCGGCTTCGGCCGATCAGACTCGGGGCGCCTCGCCGAGAGGCAAGGCGGCATGAGAGCACCATTGGACGCTCACATGCAACGGTGTCGACATCACGCTGGTGTCCAAGCGGCACGGGCACAGCTCCACCGCGATCACCGGCAACCTCTACGTCCACCTGATGCGGTCGTCCGGCCAGCGGRCCGCCGAGGCGGTGGCTACCGCGGTGCCCCGCACACGCCGGACTCTCACGGGACTCTCACAACGATCATCGGAGGATGGTGACCCTGTGTCCGACCCGGAATCCGCCCAGGTCAGGAGCCTTGATCATAATTGCCGGAATACAGCGAAACGGCGGAGGATGCGAGATTCGAACTCGCGAGGGGTTGCCCCCAACACGCTTTCCAAGCGTGCGCCCTAGGCCACTAGGCGAATCCTCCGTGGATGAGACTATCTGATCGTTGCGGGGCCGGGCGCCGGGCCTGCCGCCGTGCCGCCCGGCAGACCTCGGAATTCATGATCGTCCATCACGGGCTAGACTGCACAGCAGACCCCTCGTGCGGCGTTACCCTCGTGAACCCCCCCAGGGCCGGAAGGCAGCAAGGGTAAGCGGGCTCTGGCGGGTGTGCGGGGGGTCCTCTCGTTTCGCCGATCGTCTCGTCGAGCACGCGGAGCAGGTCAGTGAGCACAGCGTTGTACAACCGCTACCGTCCCGCGACGTTCGCTCAGGTCGTCGGCCAGGAGCACGTGACCGACGCGCTGCGCAAGGCCCTGCGCACCGGTCGGCTGCACCACGCCTATCTCTTCAGCGGCCCCCGGGGCTGCGGCAAGACCTCCTCCGCCCGGATCCTCGCCGCCTCGCTGAACTGCGTCCAGGGCCCGACCCCTGAACCCTGCGGGGTGTGCGACGAGTGCGTGGGCATCCGGACGGGCGCCTCGATGGACGTCACGGAGATCGACGCCGCGTCGCACGGTCTCGTTGACGACGCCCGTGACCTGCGCGAGCGGGCGTTCTTCGCCCCTGCGTCGGCCCGGTTCAAGGTCTTCGTGGTGGACGAGGCGCACATGGTGACCGCGGCGGCGTTCAACGCGCTGCTGAAGGTCGTCGAGGAGCCCCCGCCGTACCTCAAGTTCGTCTTCGCCACCACCGAACCGGACAAGGTCATCCCGACCATCCGGTCCCGGACGCACCACTATGCCTTCCGGCTGGTTCCGCCGGGYGTGCTGCGCGAACATCTGGCGTCGGTCTGCGCCCGGGAGGGGGTCGTCGTCGATCCAGCCGTGTTGCCGCTGATCGTGCGGGCGGGCGCCGGATCGGTTCGCGACTCGCTGTCCGTTCTCGACCAGCTGCTGGCCGGCGCGGACGACGACGGCCTGCGCTACGACCGGGCGGTGGCGCTGCTCGGCATGACCGACGGCGTCTTGCTGGACGAGACCGTCGACGCGCTGGCCGACCGCGACGGCGCGGCCCTGTTCACCGTGGTCGACAAGGTCGTCTCCGCCGGTCACGACCCGCGCCGGTTCGCGACCGATCTCCTCGACCGGTTCCGCGACCTGATCGTGATGGCGGCCGTTCCGGACGCGGACGCCCGCGGCCTGCTGGAATCCTTCTCCCCCGACCAGATCGACCGGATGCGGGCGCAGACCACCCGGATGGGCCCCGCCGAGCTGTCCCGGACGGCGGACGTCCTGCACAACGGCCTGGTCGAGATGCGGGGGACGGCGAGCCCACGGCTGATACTGGAACTGATCATGGCCCGTGCGTTGCTGCCCACGGCGTCGACCGACCCGGCCGCGCTGCTCACCCGGTTGGAGCGGCTGGAACGGCGGGCCGTGCTCGGCGGGGAAGAACCGGAGCCGGGCCCCCCGGCCCCGCTGCCGGTCGGCCGGGCTCCCGCGCCGGTCCACCCGCCCGCCGCGGACCCGGAGCCCATGCCGCTGGCAGTCCGGGCATCCGCTCGGACCGGACCGGTGTCTCGACCGGCGGCGGGCCCCCAGCCTGGTTCGCCGGGTCCCGCGTTCACGTCGGGTGATCGCCCCTCGGGCCCGGCAGGTGTTCCGGGCACGGCCGGCACGCCCGGGACCGGGCGGATCGACGCCGCCGGCCTGCGGATGCTGTGGGACGAGCTTCTCGCGCTCGCCGGCCGCCACAGCCGGAAGACGCATGCGATCCTGAAGGATCACGCGACCGTTGCCGACGTTCGGGGCGACGAGGTCGTGCTGGCCTTCGCCACCCCGACGATGGGCCGGATGTTCGGGCAGGGGAACAACGCCGAGCTGTTCTGTACGGTGCTGGCGGAGAGACTCGGCGGGACCTGGCGGGTCACCGTCGCTCCCGCGGGCGGATCTGGTCGCGGCAGCGGGCGGCCCGCAGCGGGTCCCGGTCCGGGCGGCGGTGGCTACTCCGGCCCGCCCGGTCCCTCCAAGGCCTCGGGGTTCGCCGGCTCGGGCGGAGCCCCCGGGCCCACCGGCCAGGCGGGAGCATCCCGCTCACCGKCACCAGCACCGGCGCCGGCACGGGCCGCCGGCCCGGCAGGACAATCCTCCGGCCCCTCCTGGGGCCCGCGGCTGGATCCGCCCGTCGGCGCCGAGAACCGCGCCGTCTCGCCGGGATCCCCCCGAGCCATGCCCGGCCAGATGCGCGGACCGGCGGGGTTGTCCCCCGACACCGGGAACGGCTACGGCGGCTCCACCGACGGAACCGAAGGCGGCACGACAGACCCCGGCCGCGGCCCGGACGGCTACGGCGACCCCCGCGAACACGGCGACCCCCGCGAACACGGCGACCCCCGCGAACACGGCGACTCCCACGGCGCCGGGCACGGTTCCACCGGCCCGGGCCCCGGCCCCGAGGGCGGCCCCGGCCCCGAGGGCGACAGGCCCTGGTCCGCCACGGGCCGGGACGGCTCGTCGCCCGGACCGGCGAACGGGGTCGCCGCCGCTGCCAGCGCACCTCCCGCCGGGGACGAGCCGGGTCCGCGGCGCGAGGACGAGCCGTCCCTCGACGACGAGGCCGTCCCGTCCGGTCCCGGCGGGGCCCGCGGGGGCGAGGAGGCCGCCGTGTCCCTGCTACGGAGCGGACTGGGTGCCACGATCATCGAACAGATCTCGTCCGGCTGATCTCGTCCGGCTGAAGGAACAGATCTCGTCCGGTTGAAGGAGACGTAGGCTCATCGACATGTCTAACCCACAGAACCGCGCCGGGAGTGGGGCCTCCGCCGGGGGCGGGGCGCTGGGGCAGCTCTTCGAACAGGCGCAGAAGATGCAGGCCGCGATCCTCGCCACCCAGGAGGACCTCGCCACCGCCCGGGTGGACGGGACGGCCGGCGGCGGCCTGGTCCGCGCCACCGTCAACGGCGGCGGGGAACTGGTCGATCTGACGATCAGCCCCGAGGCGGTCGACCCCGAGGACACTGAGACGCTCGCGGATCTGATCCTCGCGGCGGTCCGTGACGCGACCACGAATGCCCACAAGCTCGCCGCCGACCGGATGGACGCGATCACCGGTGGCCTCGGCGCGGGCGGCCCGGCAGGTCCGGGTGGCGCCGACGGACTCGGTGGACTCGGTGGACTCGGTGGCCTGCTGTCCGGTGGCGGCCTCGGAGGCCCCCCTCCGGGTGGCCCGGGCCTTCCCGGGCTCGGCTGACAACCGGCGGCACCGGTGTACGAGGGCATCGTCCAGGATCTGATCGACGAGCTCGGGCGGCTGCCCGGCATCGGTCCCAAAAGTGCCCAGCGGATCGCGTTTCATCTGCTGGCCGCCGACCCCGTGGACGTCCGCAGGCTGGCCACCGCCCTGACCGAGGTCAAGGAGAAGGTCCAGTTCTGTCGGAGTTGCTTCAACGTGGCGCAGTCGGAACTGTGTCGGATCTGCTCCGATCCCCGCCGCGATCCGAGCTCGATCTGTGTGGTCGAGGAACCCAAGGACGTCGTGGCGATCGAACGCACCCGCGAGTTCCGGGGGCGGTACCACGTGCTCGGGGGCGCGATCAATCCCATCGGCGGTGTCGGTCCCGACGACCTGCACATCCGGGAACTCGTCGCCCGCCTGGCGGACGGCACGGTGACCGAACTGATCCTCGCCACCGATCCGAATACCGAGGGTGAGGTCACCGCATCCTACCTGGCCCGGCAGATCGCTCCGATGGGCCTGAAGGTCACCCGCCTCGCCAGCGGCCTGCCCATGGGCGGTGACCTCGAATGGGCGGACGAAGTGACCCTGGGACGCGCCTTCGAGGGACGCCGCGTCGTCAGCGCCTGACACCCCGGCCTGCTGTCACCCGGTCCCACCCCGAAGCCACCCGGCTCCACCGGTCCGCCACCGGGTCCGCCGGTCCGCCACCGGGTCCGYCGGGGCCGCTGCAGCCGCTAGAACCCCAGGATGGGGGCATAAGCCGAGCTGGGAATCGAGGCCAGGGCCAGCAGGACCACGCTGACGTCAAGGTGGTCGGCCTCGGCACTGAACACGGCGTGTAATCCTCTGGTGCGGTAGATCCGTACCTCGGGATCCCGGACGACCTGTACTCCGAAGACGTTCGTCGCCCGTAGCCACCAGACCCGCCCGGCCGCCCGGACCCTGACCTGACGGGCGTCCCGGCGCAGCCCGGTCGTGAGCCGGGCGAGTCGGGTGGCCGGCAGGCAGGGCTGATCCAGATAGCCGATGATGTCCCGGTCRGAGCCGTGCACCACCAGCCGGACCGGCCGGGCCGCCGAACCCGGCTCGACGAGGTCGGCCTCCGCCGCGATCTCCCGGTCCCGCGGATACATCTCGGCCGCCCAGATCCCCTCACCGTGCAGGACCCGTTTACCCTGCGGGCCAGCCCCCGGATGGCCGCGGGGCACCATGCCGCCGATGATCCGCCCGGCCCCTTCCAGCCGCCACGCGACGGAGACGACCACCCCCGACGGCACCGGCGTGGYCAGGTCGCAGACGGCTGGTAGGTGGCACATGCGTAGATCACGGACGCGCCTATCCATCCACACCGCTCAGGTCTCCAGCGCCGCGGTGCCCCGGACCCACGCCGCCGCGGTGCCCCGGACCGCCCGGCGAACCGCCATCCTCACCGGAGGACATCCCGGTAGCTTCCCGCACCAACGCCACCCAAACCTCAAAATTGATCACTCTGAGTTATCTCCTTCACGCTACAGCAGCCCTTCATCCATGGATTGCCGCCGAGTCGCTCCGCTACGCGCCCAGATGCTACGAGGCGCGCCGATCTACCCATGATGCGCATTCGCCCGAGCATCTGCGCGGGCATTCGACGAATTCGTCGGCTCGCGCGTCGGCGTGGGAATCGGCCGGAGCATCGACGAACGCATCGAGACGGGCGGCAGCAAGAGCATCCAGAGAAAGGTGGGACGGCGTCCGCGCGCACCTTCGCGCGAGCATCGGACACCCGGATCCGATCCCGGGAGCGGTGGTACCCGCGCCCCCAAACACGGAGACCACCGGGCGACCACTGATGGTGACCACCGGAAGGCCCCACCATCACCCCGCGGTACGCATCCTCCAATCGGGACGTCAGGGTAGGGGGTACCCGGCGAACGCTCTGCCGTCCGTCTGCCACCAGGAGGTCCTGAAGCATGATCATCAGTTCACATGTCGGGGCGGGCGCTTTCGTGGGCATGGCGATCCGGCACCCGGTGTCCGCCCTCGCCGCCGGCTTCGTCTCACACCTGGTCATGGACGCGTTGCCCCACTGGGRAACGGGTCCGAACACCGAGCCGGAATGGTTGCCGATCGCACGCAAGGACGGCGTGGCGGGACTCGCGGCCATGGCCTTGTTGACGGCGTCCGCCCCCGCCGGGCGCCGACTCGCCGTCCTCGCCGGCATGACCGGTGCCTGCCTACCGGACACCGACAAGGTGGGCCGGTACTTCGTCGGGGTGAGTCCCTKGCCGAGCCGGTTCGACCRTTTCCACGAAGCGATCCAGAACGAGGCCCGACACCGCCTGYCGCGCGAGATTGCGACGGCCGCCGTACTGACCACCGCGGGCACCCTGCTCCTGCGCCGACTCGCGACCCGCGGCGACTGAACGCGGAAGCTCAGCGCGCATCCCCCGGCAAGGTCGCCAAACCTCCGGGCCCTTCCGGATCCCGGGCCCTTCCGGATCTACGAACCAGATCCGGAAGGGCCGGCATCGGCAGGAAGGCCCGGCACCGACAGGACAGGCAAAACGGTCAGGGCAGCAGCACGGCCGCGCCGGTGACCCGGTCGGCGGCGAGGTCGGCGAGGGCCCGGTCGGCCGCGGACAGCGGGTAGGGCGACACGGTCACCGCGAGCCGGTGCTCGGCGGCGATCGCCAGGAACTCCTCACCGTCGGCGCGAGTGTTGGCGGTCGTGCTGCGTACGGACCGTTCCTGGAACAGATGGTCGGAGTAAACGAGCGGCGGGATGTCGCTGAGGTGGATGCCCGCGATGGACAGCGTGCCGCCACGGTCGAGCGCGGCGAGCGCCACCGGCACCAGGTCACCCACCGGGGCGAAGAGCACGGCCGCGTCCAGCGGCTCGGGCGGTGCGGCATACGCCTCGCCCGCCGAGGCGGCGCCGAGTTCCAGAGCAAGCTCGCGGGCCCGCGCCGAGCGCGTCATCACGTGGACGGTGGCGCCCTGTGCGATCGCCACCTGGGCGGCGAGATGGGCGGACGCGCCGAACCCGTAGATGCCGAGCCTCCCGCCGGGCGGCAGCTCCGCCCGGCGCAGCGCCCGGTAGCCGACGATGCCGGCGCACAGCAGCGGGGCAAGCTCCGCATCGCTGTAGCCGTCGGGCAGCCGGTAGGCATAGTCGGCGCGCACGCAGGCGTACTCGGCGTATCCGCCGTCGACATCCCATCCGGTGTAGGTCGAGGCCGGGCAGAGGTTCTCCGCTCCGCGCCGACAGTACCCGCAGGTCCCGTCGGTCGAGGCCAGCCAGGCGATGCCCAGCCGGTCCCCGGTGCGCACGCCGCTCACCCCCTCGCCAACCGCGTCGACCCGTCCGACGACCTCATGTCCGGGCACGGTGCGCGGTCGGTGCGGCGGGAGATCACCCTCGGCGAGGTGCAGATCGGTACGGCAGACTCCGCAGGCGTCGACGTGGACCCGAACCTGGCCCGGCCCTGGCCGGGGCACGGGCAGCTCGGCCGGGCGCAGCGGGCGGGTGCTCATCGGCCCGGGAGCGACTACTTGCCAGGCACGCATCCGCTCGGGTAGCTCAGATGTTGACGCCATGATCACGAGCCAGACCACCAAGGTCATTGTGGCCCTGGCCGACGGCGCGGAACTTCCAGTCGGCGCCGTTGCGGTAGACCTCACCGAAGATGACGACGGTTTCGGTGGAGTAGTCCTCGGACAAATCGTAGCGGACCAGCTCGTTTCCGCCCTGGTCGACCACGCGGATGTAGGCGTTGCGCACCTGGCCGAAGTTCTGGTTCCGGTTCACCGCGTCGTAGATGGAAACCGGAACGATAATCCGGTCAATGTCGACTGGAACCAGTGCAAGGTTGATGATAACGGACTCGTCGTCCCCCTCTCCCTGTCCGGTCAGGTTGTCACCGGTGAGCGTGATCGCCCCCTCGGGGGACGCGAGGTTGTTGAAGAAGACGAAGTAGCCGTCGTTGAGGACCTTGCCGTCCGCCCGGACGCCGATGGCAGAGRCGTCCAGGTCGAAATCGGTCCCGGTGGTCGTGYGGGCGTCCCATCCGAGCCCGACGTTCAACGCGGTGAGCTGGGGGGTGCCGGCCTCGGCGGCCTGCTTCGTGAGGCTGACGTTGCCGCCCTTGGCAAGGCTGACTGCCATTGAGGATCGTCCTTCCTGAGCTGGTCCTCGGCGTCGGGGACCATCGCGTGGACCGCGTGCGTCGCAGTCGGTCATACGGGTGAGCCGGTCGTACGGGTGAGTCGGTCATACGGGTGAGCCGGTCGTGCGGATGTCATCACCCTGGCACACCGGAAGGAATACGCCCAGCACCCCGTCGCCGGGGCGACATCGTCCCGGCGGCGGAAAAGGGACACCGGACCAGATCCGGGCAAGGCCGCCGARCAAGGGCGACGGGCGGCCGCGCTCGGTCAGCGGCCGCGCTCGGTAACCTGGCTGCCATGGCGCTCTTGGTCGCGAAGTTCGGTGGGTCCTCCGTTGCCGACGCGGACCGCATCAAACGAGTCGCTGAGCGAATCGTGGAGAACCGGCGGGCCGGCAACGACGTCGTCGTGGTGGTCAGCGCGATGGGTGACACCACCGACGAACTTCTCGATCTGGCCGAACAGGTCTCGCCGCTTCCGCCCGCCCGGGAGCTCGACATGCTGCTCACCGCCGGTGAGCGAATCTCGATGGCGCTGCTGGCCATGGCGATCACCACCCTCGGCGCCGAAGCCCGCTCGTTCACCGGCTCCCAGGCCGGAGTCATCACCGACTCGGTGCACGGCAAGGCGCGCATCATCGACGTTACCCCCGGGCGGATCCGCGCCGCCCTKGACTCCGGCGCCATCGCGATCGTCGCGGGCTTCCAGGGTGTGAGCCAGGACACGAAGGACATCACCACGCTCGGTCGAGGCGGCTCGGACACGACCGCGGTGGCGCTCGCTGCCGCGCTGGGAGCGGACGCCTGCGAGATCTACACCGATGTAGACGGCGTGTTCACCGCCGACCCGCGCATCGTCCCCGACGCCCGCCGCATCGACACGATCTCTTATGAGGAGATGCTGGAGATGGYGGCGTGCGGCGCGAAGGTCCTCATGCTGAGGTGCGTCGAGTACGCCCGCCGTTACAGCGTCCCCGTGCATGTCCGATCGTCCTTCTCTGCGAAGCCGGGCACGTGGGTCACCGAGATTCCGGAGGAACAGCTCGTGGAACAGGCCATCATCCGTGGGGTCGCGCACGACCTCAGCGAGGCGAAGGTGACGGTCGTCGGATGCCCRGACAAGCCCGGGGTGGCGGCGGCGGTGTTCCGGGCCGTGGCGGACACCGACGTCAACCTGGACATGATCGTTCAGGTCGGCTCGGTCGCCGGGTCGGGGCGGACGGATATCTCGTTCACCCTGCCCAAGGCGGATGGACGTACCGCGCTCACCGCGCTCACGAAGGTCCAAAGCGAGATCGGCTTCGAGCGCACCCTCTACGACGACCACATCGGCAAGCTGTCGCTGATCGGCGCGGGGATGAAGTCGCACCCGGGGGTGTCCGCCCGGTTCTTCGRCTCCCTCGCCGACGCGGGGGTCAACGTCGAGATCATCTCCACCTCTGAGATTCGCATCTCAGTAGTGGTGCGCGACACCGACCTCCCGCTCGCCGTGCGGGCCGTGCACGGCGCCTTCGACCTGGGTGACCCGAACGGCGGGGCGATCGTGTACGCGGGAACCGGACGATGACGTTGGCGACGTCGTGGGTCCTCGAGACGGCGGCACACCGCGGCAGCTGGACACGCCGCGGCGGCACAGTGGCGAATCAGGAGGATGGATCGTGACGAGCAACGAGGCGGGCCGGCGACCGACGCTCGCAGTGGTGGGGGCGACCGGCGCGGTCGGCACGGTGATGCTGTCGCTGCTCGACGAACGCCCCGGCATCTGGGGAGAGATCCGGCCGATCGCCTCGGCCCGATCCGCGGGACGGACGGTACGGGTGCGCGGCGCGGACGTCGTCGTCCAGGCCCTGGCACCGGAGGTCTTCGACGGCGTGGACGTGGCCGTGTTCGACGTTCCCGACGAGGTCTCCGCCCGGTGGGCACCGGTAGCGGCGGCCCACGGCGCGGTCGCGGTCGACAACTCCGGCGCGTTCCGGATGGACGCCGACGTGCCGCTGGTCGTGCCGGAGGTGAACGCCGACCAGATCCCCACGCGGCCGCGGGGCATCATCGCGAACCCGAACTGCACCACCCTGTCGATGATCGTTGCGGTCGGCGCTCTGCACCGGGCGTTTGGGCTGGAGTCGATGTTCGCGGCCTCCTACCAGGCCGCGAGCGGCGCCGGGCAGGCCGGCATCGACGCCCTCTACGACCAGCTCACCGTCGTCGGTGGCACCCGCGAGCTGGGGCGGACCGCCGGTGACGTGCGTAAGGCCATCGGTGAGGACGGCCTCGGCCCCTTCCCGGCGCCGCTGGCGCTCAACGTCGTGCCCTGGGCCGGTTCACTGAAGGACGGCGGCTGGTCCTCGGAAGAGTTCAAGGTCCGCAACGAGTCCCGCAAGATCCTGGGTATCCCGGATCTGCGGGTGTCGGCTACCTGTGTGCGGGTGCYGGTCATCACCACGCACGCGGTCGCGGTGCACGCCCGCTTCACCCGGCCGGTGACCGCGGACGAGGCGCGCACGGTGCTGCTGAACGCTCCCGGCGTCGCCGTCGTCGACGATCCGTCAGCCGGCGAGTTCCCGACCCCGGCCGACGTCGTCGGAACGGACCCGACCTGGGTCGGCCGAATCCGGCAGTCGCCGGACGACCCGCACGAGGTCGCGCTGTTCCTCTGCGGGGACAACCTGCGCAAGGGCGCCGCGTTGAACACCCTGCAGATCGCCGAACTTCTCGTGCAGGATTGGCTGTACCTTTAATCAGGCGTTAAGCTTTTGGCCGCGAACCACGCCATCCGGGAACCGATGAACGCCCCGCGCTTTCCGGCCCGAGAAAACGATCGAGATCAGCCGGAAAAAACATACCTTCCACCGAACTGTCGGATATCGAACTGATCGAGAAGTCGAGAAGCGGTCAGCCCGCCCCAGGAGGACCCTTGGGCGGGCTGACCGTTGAAGTCTCTCGTGGCTCAGACGACGCGGACGGCGTCGGCCTGCGGACCCTTCTGACCCTGGGTCACCTGGAACTCGACCCGCTGGCCCTCCTCAAGTGCCTTGTAACCGTCCATCTGAATCGCGCTGTAGTGAACGAAGACGTCGGAACCGCCGCCGTCCACGGAGATGAAGCCGAAGCCCTTCTCCGAGTTGAACCACTTCACCGTGCCCTGAGCCACGTGCCGTTCTCCCTGCTGGTGCAGTCAGGACCCGCACCGCGCGGGCCCCGGGCCGAACATCAGGAAGCTGCAAGAGCCCCTGACGTTGTTCCGCCGCGCCTCGGTTGAGACGCGAACCGCCGAACTCCGGCCAGGGACGACGCTACACGGACGGAGGCCTTCGCGGGAGTCCTCCGGGCAAGGAAGTCCACTTCATACCCCGGTCACAGAACAACGCAGCAGGTCCGGCCGCCGGCAGCTCCACCCGTCCCGTCCCGCAATCCGTCGAGCTGACAGGGATTTCCCGAKCGCGCCGACCCGTGGCGGATGGTCGTGCGCCCGATGGCCCGGATGTGGCGCACGAATGGGTGACGCGGAGGAGGTAATCGGTCAGACCACGGCAGAGCCCACCCGGCACGGCCTCAGGTCAGCGGATCCAGCGACGGTGCCGGGCTGCCGAGATCGCGGGCCACGCATCGAAGAAGTCTCGTTCCGCCATGCGTGCCCGGCACTCCTCCAGGCCCAGCAGGACACCCAGAGTAAACGCGGTGGGGGCGCCCTGGGCCTGCGCTGCCGTCCCCCAGTCCCCCAGCAGCCTGCGCGCGATGGTGGCGTCCTGATGGGTTCCGAGCAGCTCCTGCGCGATCTGGGCCTGCTCGACCAGCYGCGCCGCGTCATTCCCGTACAGCGGTGCGACGGCTTCCGCCGCGTACCGTAACCGCTTGGCCTGCTTGCGGGCGGAATGCAGCAGTTCGTCCCGTTCCGAGCCGGCCTTCAGGGCGCTCGCGGCACGGACCTTCTTCGCCAGCTTCCGGTCGGCGCCGAGCAGCAGATCGGGGAGGGCCTTGCCGGCCGGACGGGCCGCCGCGGGGGTGAGCGGGCCCCGCAGTAGGGTGAGCAGGTTGGAGACGAGCGCGAAGTACCGGTCACTGCGCAACATGGCCAACGCCTCCGCCCGGCCGTTGGCCGTGCCGGCGCCGAGGTGCGCGGTGACCGTCTTGCGCACGGGCCCCGCGACCAGCTCGGTGGGCAGCTCCGCCAGGCGGGTCTCGAAATAGGCGGCCTGGACCTCGGCGTCGCGGGCGCCGGAGAGCGCGCCGGCGAGGTCCCGCAGCTCGCCGTCCAGGAAGAGCGCTCTCTCGGGCGGGAACAGCGGCGCGAACGTCCGCAGGGTGCTGCGGGCCCGACGGCAGGCGACGCGCATCTTGTGGACCGCCTCGGGCTCGTCGAGCCGCACCCGCGGATCGGCCGCGAGCAGGGCACGTGCCTGTTCGATCAGGTAGGCCCGTACCACCTCGCCCGCCGGCGTCCCGCGTCGTGGCTTGCGCGGCGGCGAAGGAACGTCCGGCCCGGGGCCGGCGGCCAGCGCCTCACCCAGGACCCGCGCGAGCTTCGAGGAGTCCGCCGCCGGGGTGGCGCCCGCGGCCGTGAGCAGACCGGCGACCTCGTCGAGCACCTCGGGCCCGCCGTTGACGAGTTCGACCTCGATCTCCCGCCAGCTGCTCAGTACCGTCGTCTCCCCCAGGGTCTGCGCGGAGACCTGGTCATCGACGACCTCGGCCAGGTCGACTCCGACCGTGTCCCGCAGTCGGCGCRCTGTCCGCAGTGTCCGCAGCCTGGCGACCGGCCGCGGCTCGGCGCCGCGCAGATGGACCGACACCAGATCGACGAACTCCGCGGGAGGGCTGTACCGCGGGCCCTCCGCCCCCACGCCCACGCCCACGCCCGCGTCGAGCGGGAGCTGGAGCTCGTCCCRCTCCCCCACCCGGACGGGCAGCTTGAGGTGCCATCCGGCGTCCGCCCCACCGGTCCGACGCCGTATCGTGATCTTGTTACGGGCCAATCGGAGATCGTCGCTGTCGTAGTAGACGGCCTCCAGGCTGACGGTCTTGCGGGTGCGCGCGGTGGCGACGCCCGCAACCTCCCCCAACTTCGGGAGCACAAAGGTCGGTTCGACCGAGAACTTGCGCTCGATCTCGCGGATTCCGTTGACCATCGGTCCTCCCCGACCAGCCGTACCGCGGCAGGCACTCGACGGCTATGCCTTCCGGCGCCCCATGGCCTTCCGGCGCCCCGAACCCGCCGACGTTGACGTCCTCGAACGATCCACCGCCTCCGCGATACACCGTTGAGATACGCATCGTATGCCCATCAGACGATCTCTATTTCCCCACCCGTAACCTTAGCGCGGCGCCGGGATCCAGGAGATCTTTCCGACCAACGCTACGTATCCGACGAACGCGACGGTGTCGATGAGTGCGTGGGCGATGACGAGCGGCAGCACCCGGCCGGTCCGCTGGAACATCCGGCCGAACAGCAGGCCCATCGCGAGGTTACCGGTGAACCCACCGAGCCCCTGGTAGAGGTGATAGGAACCGCGGAGCAGGGCGCTGGCCGCCAGCGCCCGGTTGGCCGCGACACCAAGTTCACGCAGCCGCACCAGCAGGTACCCGGTGACGATGACCTCCTCGGCGAGGCCGTTCTGCGCCGCGCTGAGGACCAGGACCGGTACACGCCACCACACGTCCGGCAGGCCCGAGGGCGCGACGGTGAGGTTCGCCCCGCTGTGCCACGCCAGCAGGTAGAGGCCCAGGCCGAGCCCGCCGACCCCGGCCGCGATCGCCGCTCCCCGGCCGGCGTCGCGACCGGTGTGCCGACCGTCCAGGCCGATCGCCCGCGGTCCGCCTCCGTGCCTCGTCAGCAGGTATACGGCGAGCAGCGCTGGCACCAGCCCGGTGACCAGGTCGGCGAGTTGGAGCGCAAGGTCGAGCCAAGGCCGTCCCGGCGCCGCCGAGGTGTTCAGCCGGGCCACCTGGGAACGGACGGGGCCCGGCCGGGTCAGCACCCCGACGTAGCGGATGACCGCGAACAGCGCCGAGGTGGCGAAGGAGACCCCGAGCACGAGCCAGACCTCGACGACGAGCTGCCGGCGGGTGAGCGACTCACCCGCGATGACCGGCGCCTGAGCGGGGGCAGAGGTCACGCGATGACCGTAGCCCACCGCCGCGGCGGGCCGGCCCGATCACTGCACCGGCCCGATCACTGCACC